>VGIY01000526.1 GCA_016867695.1 Candidatus Eiseniibacteriota bacterium
GAATGTGCGCAGCGGCTCGCCGTGGAGGTGGCTCAGCGCGGCGAGCGCTCCGGCGATCGGGTCGGCTCCCAGGCTGGGCCCTCCGGCGGCGTCGGGCCAGGCGTCGCGCAGGCGGTCGAGGAGCAGCAGGCTCGTCAGGTAGGCTCCCTCGGGGTGCGTCGTCGTCCGGCGCAGGTCGAGGTAGTAGTGGCTCTCCCCGCCCGAGGCCAGCTGGAAACGGCCGAAGCGCACGGAGTTCTCTCGCACGAGCTCGCGCAGCCGGGCGCGCGCGCCGCGGCGCTCGGTCTCGTTGGGGAAGAACGGCTTCATGGCCTGCCTCTCCGCGCGTCGTCCCGCCGGCTGTCCCGGCGGGCTCTTCTCCGGGCTCCGGCCCGGCGACTTTCGCGGGGCCCGACCGGGGCATCTCGGACCGCGCGCCCGGGACTGGGGCCCGGGATCCCGGCGCAGGGCGACGATCGAAGGCTCCGGCCCGGCGCGACGCGTCGATCGGCCGGGAAGTCTAGGGAGGGGCTCTCCGGAGTGTCAAGGCGCGCTTTCGAAGCGGCGCGGCGCCCCGGCGGGATGCCGGGGCGCCGCCGGGGGGGCGCGGGGCAGGAATGCGCCGTCTCTTGGATCGCCGAGATCGCTAGCGGGTCATGACTCCACCGCCGTCGGGCTCGGACTGCTCGCGCCCGGGATCCCACTCCTCCGGAGCGCCTCCGGACGGGGGCTGGAAGCCGCTGCCGCGGTCGGCCTGGTCGTACTCGCGGCCGTCGCGATCCATCGAGCTGTAGGTGTAGGCGATCGGGGCCGTGCGGGGACCCTCGTTGCCGTCGAGGTCGACGGCGGCGACCTTGAAGTAGTAGGTGCCGTCGGTCAGGTTGTCGCCGTAGAGATAGCTCGACCGGGCGGTGCCGACCAGGCTCGTCTCGTTGCAGCAGACATAGCTGTTCGAGCGCCACGGGTCAGGGTCGTACATGAAGACGCGATAGCCCGCCAGGTCCTCCTCGGTGTTGGGATCCCAAGCGAGCTTGATGCCGGTCCTCGTCGCCTTGACCACGGCCAGACCGGTCGGCATCGCCGGCGGATAGCTGCCGTTGCCCGAAGCGGCGAGCGCCGTGCCGGGAGCGGTGAAGCCGGCTTCGTCGTTGCTGCAGCCCGAAGTGATCAGGCCGAGCGAGCTCGCGAACACGATCGCAAGCAGGGCTTTCGTGACGCGTGAGGCGTGCATGCGTACCTCCATTCCGTTGACTGTCCGCCGCAACGGGGCCTGCGCCGGCATCGTCCGCGGCGGCGCGGGAGCCGTCGGGTTCGCCCCGCGGGGAGCAAGGGCCGTGCCGCTGCGTGGCGAACCGACGCGGCACGGGGTGGACGGGGAAGCGTTCTCGATGCCGGGGAGCGAGTTGCGCGCGCCGGGAGGGGCCGGGGCGGGCCGTTGGAGGCGCCCCGCGTCGCCAAGCCTGGCGGCTTGCGTCGCAGTCTGCAATGCCGGACGCTTGGACAATGCAAAGCGGCAGTCGCGCAAGGGCGGGAGCCTGGACGAGCCCCGCCAGGGGCCGACCCGGCCGGCGGACGGCGAGCGCTGCCCGCCTCCGGGCCGCGGGTGGTGGGCGGATCGCGCCGCCGCCGGCGACCCTCCTGGCGGCGCTGGGGCTCGCCTCGGCGGCCTGCCCCGCGGCCGTGGCCCTGCCGGCGGCGCAGGGGGCGGCGATCACCCTGTCGGCGCGGCACGGAGCCGACTTCTCCCTGCCCGTCTCGCGGCTCGCGGCGCCCCTCCCCGAAGGGGGGTGGGACTCTCCTCTGCCCGGGACGCTGCGGATCACGGGCACCTTCGGTGAGAGTCGCGGCGGGCACCTGCACAGCGGGATCGACCTGTCGACCGGCGGCGTGACGGGGGTGCCGGTGCGCGCGCTCGCTGCCGGGTCGGTCGTGCGCCTGCGCGCGGGCGCATTCGGCTACGGGCGCGCCCTCTAC
>VGIY01000527.1 GCA_016867695.1 Candidatus Eiseniibacteriota bacterium
GCCACTGGTTCAGGAACCCGGGCAGGACGACGGCGTGGGTCCAGCCGGGCGAGCCCGACTCGACCGGCTCGAAGAAGCCGCCGATCGGCAGCCGCAGCTCGAAGAGCCGGGCGTAGCCGTTGCCGCCGGTCACCTCGAGCAGGAAGAGGCCCTCGGTGAGCGGATAGGCGGGATCGATCGAGACGACGAAGTCGGGCGCGAGCGCGCCGCCGGCGCCCGGAGCCAGACCCGCGTGCGCGCCGGTGTCCTGCGTCACCAGCACCTGGGGATGATTGCAGTCGAGCAGCCCGGTGACGCCGTTCAGGGCGTAGCTGCCCCCGTTCGTGAGCGTCACCCGGAGCGACGCCGTCTCGCCCGGATCGAGGCGCATGTTGCCGTCGCCTCCGGCCGTGTCGTCGACGAGCACATCCGCGACCTCGATCGCCGGGGCGTGGACCACGAAGCCGATCGTGCCCTGCCAGGTCAGGCGCTCCTCGCCCTGGATCTCCAGCGGCATGGTCACCGCGTGGCCGTCGGGGCAGCCCGGGGCGATGGCGAAGGCGAAGTAGCCGTCGCTCCAGGCCGTCGCCGCCGGGGCGATGTCGGGGAAGGTCTGCGTGTCGACCGTGATCGAGATCTCCTCGCTCGCAGTGCTGATCGCCGCGTTGATCCCCGCCGCCGTGACGCTGCCGACGTTCTTCAGCCGCACGCGCATCTGCACCGCCTCGCCGGCGTTGAGGATCCCGTCGCCGTTGCCGTCCACGTGCTGCACGGCGTCGATGACCAGGTAGGGCCCGGAGGCGGGAATGACCTCGACATCCTCGACCAGCGTCTGCTTGTTGTAGGCGGTGACGGTCAGAAGCAGCGTCATCGGCTGCACCGGCGGCTGGGCGATCGTGATCGTCGCCGCGCCGCTCGGGTCGGTGAAGGCGGAGCCGTAGAGCACGCCGTCGGCGTAGAGGGCGCAGAGCGCGCCGGGGACGCCCGGCACGTTCACGCCGTAGGTGTCCTGGCCGAGGAGCAGCGCGCCCGCGTGCGCGGCGGTCATCACCTCCGGCTGCTTGCTGCGGACGGCGAGCGAGGGATCGCCGAAGATCGTCCAGCACTTGAATTCGGTGACCCCCGTCGCTCCGTTGCGGTCGATCATCAGGCAGGAGCCGTTGAAGAAGAGCCCGCCGACCGTGCGCATCTGGTCGGCGACCATCAGGTCGACGATCTCGTCCTGCGCATCCATCGGCGGCGCCCAGGACATGTTGATCGTCGACATGTAGGCGGCCACCGCGCCGATCGGCTGGCCGTTGCGCGTCGAGCGCAGCCAAGCCTCGGCGAAGCAGGTGCTGCTGGTGAAGTTCCCGTTCACGCAGGCGACGCTGCAGATGAAGGGCAGCATGTTGTCGTTGGTCAGGGCGGCGACGTGGCTGTTGCTGAAGCCGGTCGTGCTCCAGGAGGTCGTGCTGCCGTGGCCGGTGTAGTTGACGATGCCGCGGCCGGCGTTGAGCGCGTTGGCCACCTGGCTGGCGCTGGCGCCGGGGTCGTAGATCTGGTCGACCAGCGTGTAGCCGTAGTTCAGGAGCTTCGTCCGGATCTGATTCTCGTGGACGATGTCCGACTCGCCGAAGTGGCCCATGCCCGCGCCCTCGGAGGAGGCGACTCCGGTCCCGCGCTGGGGCCAGGTCTGGCCGGCGAGGATGTCCCGCTCGTAGGTGATCGTCCGCTCGACCTGGGTCGCGGCCTGGGCGAGCGTCTCGGCCGAGAGGCGGCCGACGAAGAGGTCGGGGTAGTTGTCGGGCGTGATCAGGCTGTAGCTCGGGTCGGAGCCGCCCTGAAAGGCGATGGTCGGCACCTGGGCGGCGTCGCCGACGAGCAGCACGTAGGCGATGCCGTTCGTGTGGTACTCGTTCTCGATGTAGGCCTTGATCTGCGCGCTGGTCGAGCCGACCGTGGAGAGATCGACCAGCTTGCTCG
>VGIY01000528.1 GCA_016867695.1 Candidatus Eiseniibacteriota bacterium
TTCGGTGAGAGTCGCGGTGGGCACCTGCACAGCGGGATCGACCTGTCGACCGGCGGCGTGACGGGGGTGCCGGTGCGCGCGCTCGCTGCCGGGTCGGTCGTGCGCCTGCGCGCGGGCGCATTCGGCTACGGGCGCGCCCTCTACTTCGATGTCGGCGGGGGAACGCTGATCGTCTACGGGCACCTGCAACGGTTCGCCCCGGCGCTGGAGGGCTTCCTGCGCGGCGCCCAGGAGGCGGCGGGGGAGTACGAGGCCGATCTGTCGATCGAGCCGGGACGCTTCGTCCACGCCGCGGGGGACACGCTGGCCTGGTCGGGCGACACGGGCAGCGGCCCGGCGCACCTCCACCTGGAGGTGCGCCGCGGAGGTCTTCCGGTGAACCCGCTGATTGCCGGGCTGCGAGCCCCCGATGGCGCGCCTCCGAGCTTGCCGGCCCTCGTCTGGCGCGCGCTCGACTCGAGCGGCTGGGTCGACGGAGGCTCGAGCGCCACGCGGGCGGCGCCGGGCGATGGGGGCGCCCCCTGCGCCCCGCCGGTGAGGGTCCACGGTCTCGTCGGACTGGAGTGCCTCGCGGTGGACGCCAACGGCGCGACCGACGCGCGGCTGACGCCCCTGCGGATCGGCCTCTACCTGGATGGAGAGCTCATCTTCGAGCGCCGTTTCCACGCCTTCCCCTTCGGTCTGGCGGGGGAAGTGCGGCGCATCTACGGTCCGGAGGCTGCCGGGGAGGGGCCCTTCCGCCAGCGGCTCTACCGCTGGCCTCCCGGAGCGCGTCCCGATGTCGGCGACACCGGAGCGGGGACCGGCTGGATCGATGCCGGCGCGCTCTCTCCGGGTCGCCACGAGGTTCGGATCGAGGCGAGCGACGCGGCGGGCCGGACGGCCGAACTGCGCGGCGAGATCGAGCCGGCGCTGCCGGATCCCCCCAGGCCGCCGTTGCGCCCCGGCGCGGCGCGCGCGGCGCCGCTGCGGGCGAGCGCCTGGGTGGAGGAGATGCTCGTCCTCTTCGAGCTGGAGGCGCCGGAGCCGCTGCCGGAAGCGCCGCAAGCAGAGCTCCTGCTCGCCGAGGGCGGGGCGCTGCCGCTCGAGCCGAGGGGCGCGGGACCGAACGGGGGATGGCTCTTCGCCGCCACGGTGGGGGACTTCGACGGTCTCTGCTCCCGGCTGCGCGTGGCGCTGCCGCAGGCGGGAGACGCCGAGACGCTCGCCCTGCCCGCACTGCTCGGCGTATCCGGCCGCGATCCGCGCGCTTCCGGAGTTCCGCCGGCCAGGGTGGGGTCGTTGACGCTGTCGGCGACCCCTGCTACCTTCCCGGGCGCCGCGGCGGTCCTCGTGCGCCTGTCGACGGCGCCTGCGGATACGGCGTCCGAGCTGCAGGCGATCTCGCCCCTGGTGACGCTCGAGCCCGAGTGGGCCCCGCTGGCGGCTCCCCTGGGCGTCTTCCTCGGGCCTGACTCGGCGGCGGTGGCGGTCGGGTGGGAGGGGCCCTGGGCGCTCTACCGGCGCCGCGCCGGGGGAGGCTGGGGCCTCGCCGGGCGGGAGTGCGTGCCCGCCGGCTGGGGCGCGGAGGTCTCCGCGCTCGGCAGCTACGCGCTGATGCTCGATTGCCGGGCGCCGCGCATCGTGCGGCCGAGCCCGGCCGACGGGGCCTGGTCGGCGGCGCGGCCGGAGACGCTGCGCGTCGTCCTGGAGGAAGAGGGCGCCGGAGTCGACGTGCTGGGCAGCGACATCGTGCTCGACGGCGTCCTGCTCCTGGCCGCCTACGATGTCGACCGTGGTGAGCTCTGGGCGGAAGTGCCCGCGCGGCTCGCCCCAGGTGAGCATCGCTGGGAGGTCCGCGCCGTGGATCGGGCCGGGCAGACGGCGAGGCGGGAGATGCGCTTCACCTGGACGCCGCGCTAGCGGGCGCGGCAGGACGGGCGCGGGGCGAAACGAGAGAAC
>VGIY01000529.1 GCA_016867695.1 Candidatus Eiseniibacteriota bacterium
TCCGCTTGTAGGCGCTCTCAACGGACTGCTTGAACTGCGACCACTCGGCATCCGTCCCAGCGAACGCACGAGGGCGAGATCCGCTATAGGGTGCAGCCACGAAGCCGAAGGTGTCGCGGGCCTGTCGCGCGACATCCCAGGCGCCAAAGTCCCCCTGAGCCCACGGAGTAAAGACGAGTCCACACATGGTGTTCGCGCCAGCCCTAGAGCGAAACGCTTCGGAGGGAACGCCGAACCTGGCAGGAAGACCCTGGTGAAGAAGCGATCGAAGAACTGCCTCCTTGTCCTCCGAGCGGGCTTCGACCACGAGGAAGTTCAGCTCATCACGGTTGAAGCTGACTGGCGTGATGACGGACTCGAAGTCGGGGATGCGCAGCTCCCGCTGCAGGTCCTTGAGCACCGACCGCGAGGCGGTTCCCGTCAGGGCGAGGAGCGGCGGAGTCCATTCGCCCCGACGGCAGATTCTGCGGGCTGTCTCGCCGAGGCGGAGGTAGGAGGTGCGGAAGTCGTGGCCCCATTCTGAAACGCAGTGCGCCTCGTCGATGGCAACCAACCCGACCGGCTCATTGGCGATCATGGCCTGGAGCCGCTGACGAAAGCCGCGAATCTGGAATCGCTCCGGGGCGATGTAGTAGTAGAGGCAGTCGCCCGTTAGCACCAGCTCAAGGGCAGCGTCGCGGTCTCTGCGGTCAACAGAGTCGCTAGAGATGCCGAGAACTCTGTCGATTCCGTATGAAGCGAGGATCCTGACCTGATCTCGGATTAGGGCAATGATCGGGTCGACAACGATCGCCTTGCCCGGGAGCAAGAGGGCGGCAAGTTGGAACACGACCGACTTTCCGGCGCCGGTTGGCAGCAGGACAATCGTGTCCTTCCCTGATAGGGCCCGCTCAATGGCTTCGTACTGGCCTTCGCGGAAGTCGTCCTTCCTATACACCCGCTGCAAGAAAAACCGAAGCAACTCGCGGCTGATGCGAACGGGCAGTCCAGGCTCATAGGCTCGAGGCTGCATCTTGAGCGGAAAGGGAACCCAGCCATCCTCGACATACATCGCGCCGTGCGCGGTCGAGACACCAGAGAAGCACAGATGCAGATCAGCGGCCGTTGGGTCCTCTTCATACTGCAGCCCCGCCGGGAGGACATCGACTCCGTAAAGGACGCTGGTCTGTCTGAGGAGATCGGCCAGATCCGTAAGCACAGCCTCGATCTTGCTTGGGCTGAGGTCGCCGAGTCGGTCCAAGTCGCAGCTGATCCGAACGGGGACGCTGCTGTTTGAGCTGATCTGGCCCACATAGATTGCGTGGAGGATGGCCACCTGCATCTGACCAGCACGGCGGCAGGGCGAGCGCCAGAGTTTCTCCGGCAGCGGGTTGTTTCTGATGTGTTCCAGGCGTTCGGTCAGTTGTGCGAGGTGCGGACCCCGGCCGGCGCGGACCTCATCCACGGGAATGGCGAGCACTTCGTATCCGGCCGCCCTCAGGCGGCGAAAACGGGCGGCGTCTTCCGCAGGGGTCGATTGGTGTTGGGAGCCCTCAACCTCGATGACGACAGAGCTGTCCAGCGATGGGTGGCTGAGCAGGAAATCGACGCGACCGTCAATGGCTGCGAGGGGGTCCCCCGACTCGAGTAACGATGACATCTCCACTTGGACGCCGACCCAGCGATGCCAATGCGCCCCGAGGCGAGGGGTGAGGACCTTCGTCAGGAGGGCGCGTTCGTCATCGCTTCCCAAGGAGCACGCCGGCACATCGCGTGCTGGTAGATCAGCGCATCGCACAGACCGGTCGAGCGACGACTCGAGCCCTGAGGACAGCATGGTCAGCCGGCCGCGGGTTAGGATCTTGTCCACAACTGCGAGGACGCGGAGCATCTCCGGCGTGTGGAGAGAACTGGTCTTGCGGATGTACTCTACGCGCCAATGAGATCCGACCGGATACCGTC
>VGIY01000530.1 GCA_016867695.1 Candidatus Eiseniibacteriota bacterium
CGCCGATCGAGGCTTGCTTCCCCAAAGGCGTTCAGGGTAGCGTGCCCTCTCCCGCCGCCCAAGGAAAAACCGGGCCGTCCGACGCGCGTGCCGCGGCCGCGGCGGACGCGGAGCGGGCGGCGGACGCGGAGCCGGCGGCGAGTGCGGAGCGGGCGGCGCACGCGGAGCCGGCGGCGGACGCGGAGCCGGCCGTGAGTGCGGAGCGGGCGGCGCACGCGGAGCCGGCGGCGTGACGAGAGCGTGAAGCATGGCCGAGACCTCCACAGCCCTGATCCACTGCATCGCCGGAGCGCGGCCCAACTTCGTCAAGATCGGCCCGATCATGCGCGCCCTCTCCGCTCGCGAGGGGCTGGCGGCGCGGCTGATCAATACCGGCCAGCACTACGACGCGCAGATGAGCCGCGCCTTCTTCGAGGACCTCGCCCTGCCCGAGCCCGACCGCCACCTCGAGGTCGGCTCCGGGAGCCACGGCGCGCAGACGGCGCGCGTGCTGGAGCGCTACGAACAGGTGCTGGCCGAGGAGCGCCCGGCGCTGACCCTCGTCGTCGGCGACGTCAACTCGACGCTCGCCTGCGCGCTGGCGGCGGCCAAGGCGGGCGTCGCCGTCGCCCACGTCGAGGCGGGGCTGCGCAGCTTCGACCGCGGCATGCCCGAGGAGATCAACCGGCTGCTGACCGACCAGCTCGCCGACTACCTCTTCATCACCTGCCGCGACGCGGGCGACAACCTGCTGCGCGAGGGGATCGCCGCGGAGAAGATCCACTTCGTCGGCAACGTGATGATCGACGCGCTGGTCGAGTCGCTGCCGCTGGCCGCGCGGCGGGCCGCGCCGGCGCGCTTCGGCCTGACCGGCCGCGCCTACGCGGTGGCGACCATCCACCGCCCCTCCAACGTCGACACGGCCGAGGGCTTCACCCGCGTGCTCGAGATCCTCGCCGGCACGGGCGCGCGCCTGCCGGTCGTCTTCCCGCTCCACCCGCGCACCGAGAAGCGCGCCGCCGAGCTGGGGCTGGAGGCGCGGCTGCGCGGGCTGCCCGGCGTCATCCTCACGCCGCCGCTGCGCTACCTCGAGTTCCTCGACCTGCTGCGCCAGGCGCGGCTCGTGCTCACCGACTCGGGCGGGCTCCAGGAGGAGACCTCGGTGCTCGGGATCCCCTGCCTGACGCTGCGCGCGAACACCGAGAGGCCGGTGACGATCAGCCAGGGCACGAACCGGCTGGCCGGCACCGACCCGGCCGTGGTGCTGCAGGCGGCGGGAGAGGTGCTCGACGCGCCCCCGCCCGCCTCGCCGCCGGTGATCGAGCTCTGGGACGGCCGCGCCGCGCCGCGCATCGCCGAGGCGCTGGCGCTGGCGCTCATCGACTGACGCGGCCGCGCGGGGCGCGGGCCGGCCGGGAGGCGTCGCGTGCGCATCGGCATGCTGCTCGACAAGCCCTTCCCTCCCGACCCGCGCGTGGCCAACGAGGGGCGCAGCCTCGCCGCCGCCGGTCACCAGGTCTTCCTCTTCTGCCTCGCCCTCGGCGCCCAGCCGGCGCGCGAAACCGTCGAGGGCATCCGCGTCCTGCGCCACCCGATGCCCCGCCGCTTCTGGAAGAAGGCGGGGGCGCTGATCCTCGTCTTGCCCGCCTACCGGCTCTGGTTCCGCGCGCGCCTGGGCCGCTTCCTGGCCGAGCAGCGCATCGAGGCGCTGCACGTCCACGACCTGCCGCTGATCGGCGAGGGGCTGCGGGCGGCGCGCGCGGCGGGGATCCCGCTCGTCGCCGACCTGCACGAGAACTACCCGGCCGCGGTGCGCCTCTACGACTGGGCGCGGCGCTGGCCGGCGCGCTGGCTGGTGCGGCCCGCCGCCTGGGAGCGCTACGAGCGGCGCGTCGTGCCGGCGGCGGAGCGGGTGATCGTCGTCATCGAGGAGGCGCGCGAGCGGCTGATCCGGCTGGG
>VGIY01000531.1 GCA_016867695.1 Candidatus Eiseniibacteriota bacterium
GCGGTGAGGATCAGCACGTGCGGCAGCGGGTTGATGATGGCCATCGCCTCGGCGGCGTGGCCGGCGCCATGGTGGGCGTCGATGATGGCCGCCGCCTCGGCGGCGTGGCCGGCGCCATGATGGGCGTCGATGATGGCCGCCGCCTCGGCGGCGTGGCCGCCGCCGTGATGGGCTTCGTGGATGGGGATCGTCGCGCCCTGCTTCGCCGCCCCCTGGATGTAGAAGAGGAAGATGGCGGTCTGGAAGATCGTCATCCCGACCAGCTTCTTGACCAGGTTGCGCTTGACCACGACCCCCCACAGCCCGATGGCGAGCAGCAGAAAGGTGAGCAGATAGGGGTAGTGGCCCAGCAGCTCGTCGAGGTTCACGACCGGCCTCCCTCGTCCGCGCCGTTCCCGGGAGCGGTGAGGGCGTCGAAGATGACGACCAGGGAGCCCCAGACCGCGAAGCCGATCGAGACCTCGACCAGGAGGATCCCGATGTAGCGGCGCAGCGCCTCTCCCGCTCCCACGATGGGCAGCATCCCGTAGTCGAGGAAGGCGCCTCCGCGCAACAGCGGCACAGTGCCGATGAGCGCGAAACAGAGAACGCCGAGGGCCCCGAAGAGCGCCGCGCGACGGGGCGGGAAGCGGCGGTAGCCCTCCTCGCTGCCGAGCACGAAGCGCAGGAGGACGGTGCTGGCGGCGAGCATCACGCCCCCCTGGAACCCGCCGCCCGGGCTGTAGTGCCCGTGGGCGATCACGTAGAAGGCGTAGACCTGGATCGCCGGCGCGATGAACGTGCTCGTCACCCGGGCCATGAGGCTGTCGTAGCGGGAGATCATATCAAGCCTCCCGCCCGCCGCCGCGCGCCGCGGCTCCGCCCCGGCCCGCCCGCGCCGCGTCCTCCCGCCGTCCCCGCGCCGATATCGCCGGGGGAACGAGGATGAGCAGGCAGGCGAGCGCGGCCGAGAAGACGACGAAGGACTCGCCCATCGTGTCGTAGCCGCGGTAGTCGGCGAGCACGGCGGTGACGATGTTGGGCGTCTTCGTCTCCGCCATCGCCCTCGCCGTGTACGCCGCGGCGACGCCGACGCTCGCCGGAGACCCGGGGTCCCCCTTGCGCGGCAGCTCCATCGCCGCGGTGGCGAGCAGGCCGCAGGCCAGCCCGACCACGAGAAGCACGACCCAGCGCATCAGTCCTGCGACCTCCGCTCGAGCCGGTGAAGCGCGGCGACGAGCAGGACGCCCGTCAGCCCGGCGCCCAGCGCCGCCTCGGTCAGCGCGACATCCGGCGCCCCGAGCTCCGAGAAGAGCAGCGCCATGAGGAAGCTGTACCCGGTCAGCATGCCCACCGACACCAGCAGGTCCTTGACCTTGAGGGCGACGACGGCGGCGATGATCAGCAGGCTCATCAGCCAGAAGTCTAGCTGCCAGAGCATTCCCGCCCCTCTCCTGTCCTGACCGCCTCACGCGGACGGCGGGCGGTCCAGATTTCCAGACCCGAGCGCAGCGCCGCCCGGGCCAGGGCGTGGATGCCGGTGGGGCTCGTCAGGGCCACGAGCACGAGGACCAGGAGCAGCTTCACGCTGTTCAGCTCCAGTCCGTTGTACAGGGCCAGCGTCCCGAGCACCAGCATGGCGCCGAGCGTCTCCGACTTCGCCGAGGCGTGGCTGCGCGAGTAGAAGTCTGGCAGGCGGATGACCCCGATCGAGCTGACGAGGAGGAAGAAGGCGCCTCCCAGCAGGCCGATCCAGACGACGACGCTCACGGGTTCCCCCCCCGCCGCGACTCGAGGAACTTGCCGAGCGCCAGGACGCCGATGAAGTTGAGGATCGCGTAGGTCAGCGCCAGGTCGAGGAACATGTCGGCCCGCTCGTACAGGAACCCGATGAGCACGATGAGCAGGAGCGCGTTGCTGCCGACCAGGCCGACGGCCAGCAGCCGGTCGAAGA
>VGIY01000532.1 GCA_016867695.1 Candidatus Eiseniibacteriota bacterium
CGGCGTCCTCGTCTCTGGCGACTCGCGCCAGGTCGCGGACGGCCTTCTGGTAGCCCACCTTCCCCAGCGCCCACACCGCGGCCCGTCGCACGGGCAGCCACTCGTCGTGCAGCAGCCCCACGAGCGCCGGGCCGGCCTGCGGCGTGCCGACCTCGCCCAGCAGCAGCGCCGCCCGCATCCGTTCCTTCCGCCGCGGGCTTCCCGTGCGCCGGATCAACTCGTCCTCAATCTTGGGGCCCCGCTTCTTGAGCTCCTCCATCGTGTCCTTCGCGATGTCCGGAGCATCGGTGCCCAGGTCGCCGAGGAGTTCCTGGGTCTTCTTCGCGCGCTGCAGCTCCGCCACGATGAAGCCCCCGACGATCAGCACAACGATGACGCCCACAATCACATAGGTCCGTGCTCGCATGGAGTCCTGCTCCCAATCCGCGGCGGCCGATCGCGCGCCGCTCCGCGGGCCTCGGCTACATCACATCCAGCAGCTTCTCCAGTTCGGCCTGCGCCTGCCCGATCTTCTCCGGCGAGGGCTTCTCCTCGTCCGGAAGTGCCTGACAGTAGTCTCGCGCCATCTTGTCACCCGTCACCCAGAGAGTGACGGCGAACCACTCGCTCAACTCCTCCTGCCCCTCGACTCCGCGGACCTCGTTCCGGGCACGCAGCAGATACGGGTCGACGGCGACGTTCCCCAGCTTGCCCAGAATCGCCGCCGCGAAGGGCCGCTCGGACTTCTCGGCCCCCTTCAGGAAGTCGATGGCCGGCGTCACTGCCGCCTCGCCGATCTGAGCGATGGACAGCCCGAGTTCGGCCTTCAGGATCGGGTCCCGCGCCGACCGCGCCAGCTTAATGAGAGTGTTGGCGGCCTCGAGGGCCTCGGGGGAGCGGCCTTCGCTCTCCTCCGAAAGGCGCCGGCCGATGTTGCCGATCGCTGCGGACGCCAGAGCGGCGCCGGCCCCGCCCGCCTCGCAGAGGGGGATGAGGACCGGCACCGACGAGTTCGTGCCCAGCAGCCCCAGCGCCTTGATCGACTCCTGCCGCACGTCCTGGGCAACCTGCGCGTCCTTCACCGCCGCCTCGAGCACGGCGGGAACGCGGGCCCGCGCCACCGCCACCGCCGCCGTAGTCTGCAGCTCGGGATCCTTGGCCTTCAGTCGCTTGCCCAGCTCGCCGACCGCCCAGTCCCGGTTGCCCTGCACGGCGGTTCGGCGGGCCACGGTCGACATCCCGACGACCGCCGCGTACCGCGGCCCCGGGTCGTCCCCGTCTGCAAGGCGCTGGAGGTTGCCCTGCGCCTGCGCGTCGGTTCCGGCCACGAGGGCGTCGGTCCACTCCGCGATGTCGTTCATCATGCGCTGAGGCACGCTGTGAGCCTCGCCCGCCGTGGTCGCGCTGGCGACCGCGGCCTGTAGCTCCTCCTGCCCGCCGACATGCTCGGCCAGCAGGATGGCCGAACGTCGACGGACATCGACGTCGGACGCGTCGAGCAGCCCCGCCAACTGCGGAAGCGTCGGCGGGTCATACCACTCCAGCAGCCGATCCATGGTCGCGGCGCGGACCGCGGCGTCGCGGTCCTGAAGCAGCGCGACCAGCGTGGGGGTCGCCCGGGCATCACCCAGCTGCACCAGCGCGGACGCCACCGCCATGCGCACCGGCGGCGACGGGTCTTGCGCGGCATCCAGCAGCGGCTTCACCGCATCGGCGTAACCCGTCCCGCCGAGGGCCTTGGCCGCCGCCGCCCGGGTCGAGGCTGAAGGGCTCTCCGCGAGGATGCGGGACGCCGGCTTCCAGGCATCGTAACCGATGTCGCCGAGCGCGATCGACACCCACTTGAGCACCTGCGGGTCGCCGGTGGAGAGGCTCTGCACGAGCGAGGGAACGGCGGGCCCGCCGATCGCGGCCAGCGCCTGCTCGGCCGTGTAGGCA
>VGIY01000533.1 GCA_016867695.1 Candidatus Eiseniibacteriota bacterium
CTTCATTCCCTGCTCCCTTCACAGAGGTCCTGCGAATCGCCTCCCGCCCCCCGGGTCCGAGGGACGGTTTCGGCGGCGGAGGATACCTCTCCACCCGCCGGCTTGTCCATTGGCGCTCGGCTTCTCGAAAGCTTCGGCGAACTGCCGCCGCTGGTCGAGGCTTCCGAGGACGATCAGCATGGCCCCGCCCTGGAGGATCACTTCCCCGGTCAGGTTCGTCCGCATCCCGTCGCCCTGTTTCAGGGCGACGACGCTCATCCCGGTGCGCGATCCGATGCCGGTGTCGCGCAGGGCCCGCCCGGCCAGCGACTCGGGGACGGGGATGGCGAACAGCTCGACGCCCTCGCCGAGCACGAGCAGTTCGTGGCCGCGCAGCAGCGAGAGGACCGCCTCGACGCCCAGCGAGTTGTAGCTCAACACGAAGTCGGCGCCGGCGCGATGAATCGCCTCCACGTTGCGGTCGTGGGTCACGCGGCTGACGATGCGGATGCCGCGGTTGAGGCGGCGGCAATACAGCGCCAGGTAGATGTTCATGGCGTCGTCGTTGGTCGTCAGCACGACCGACGGCGCGGCGTCGATGCCCGCCCGCTCGAGCACCTCGCGATCAGCGGCGTCTCCGCAGTGGGCGGCGTCCACCTCGCCGGCCAGCGCGGCCAGGGCCTGGGGATCGCGCTCGACGGCGTGGACCCGGATCCCCTTGCGCCGCAGGGCGCGAGCCACCGCCTGCCCGACCTTCCCGGCGCCGATGACGATGACCGGCGCGGAAGGCCCGTCGGCGCGCGGCAGCAGCGCGTCCAGCGCCTGGAACTGCGAAGCCGTTCCGGCCAGAACGACCACCCCATCATCGGCGAGGACCGTGTGGGGATAGGCGGGGCGCAGGCGGCCGCGCTCCCACAGGCCGATGACGCTCACCCCGGTCTTCTCGCGCAGGCGCGTTTCGCGGACGGGAAGGCCGGCGAGCGGCGTGTGGCGAACCGGCAGGTCCGCCACCTGGACCGACCCGTACGAGCCGATGACGTGCGCCTCGGCTCGGCCCAAAGCGACGCGATTGGCGAGGTACTCGCCCAACCGCCGCTTGAGCGGCAGCACCGTCGTCGCGCCGCTGAGCTGGAGGATGTCGATCGAGTCCTCCGCCTCGGCGATCGACACCACGGGCACCGCGGGGGCGCACTCGCGGACGGTCAGGATGATGTTCGTGTTCGTCGTGTCCTCGTCGTTGACGAAGACCATTCCCGCCCTGTCGGCCAGCAGGCGCTCATAGGTCGATCGCCTGTCGCTCTCGCCCGCCACCACGAGGATGTTCTCGCCGACCAGTCGACTGGCGCGCACCGGGTCGGGCTCGACGACGAAGTAGGGCAGCCCCTCGGCGCGCAGGCGCCCCACGAGAGCGGCGGCCAGCGAGTCGTAGCGGGCGATGACCAGGTGGCCGGCGGTGCCCGCCGGCACGCGCCGCGGAGCCCGCATGCGCACGCGCGCCTCGAGCCAGGGCGCGTAGAAGAGCCGGATGAAGAGGAACGGCAGCATCACCAGCAGGCATACGACACCAGAGAGCAGGACGACGATGCTGAAGAGCCGGCCGACGTCCGAGGCGAAGGTGATGTCGCCGAACCCGAGCGTGCTCATCACCACCAGGGTCCAGTAGAAGCCGGTGATCCAGGAGTGCTGCTGCCCCTCGATGTGGAGCATGATGAGGTGGAAGAGCACCGCGTAGAGGACGACCAGCGCGGCGAGGAAGACGAGGTACTTCAGGAGGGAGCGCAGATTGCCGCGCATCTCGCGCCCGCTGACGATGTAGGCGATCTGGCTGCCGAGGAACTTCATCCGGGCAGTCTACAGCGGCCTGACAGCCGCCGCCAACGCCTGTCGCGCGCCCGCATGGCAAGCCTCGCGGCCTGGTGCGCCTGGATTCCC
>VGIY01000534.1 GCA_016867695.1 Candidatus Eiseniibacteriota bacterium
GACGGCTCGGTCGGGTTGGGCGACTTCACCTACTTCGGCCAGTCCTTCGGCAACACCTGCGTCCCGTCCTAGCGGCGCGGACCCAGGATCGTCTCGAGAGCGGCCCGGGGGCGACTCCGGGCCGCTTTCGCATTGCGCGGGCGATCGAGAGGCACGCCCTCGACTGACGGGGCCTGCCGCCGCAGCCGGCACTGCGCCCGTGGTGCGGCGTGCCGGAGACGGGCGGGTCGGGGGTGCCATCCCGGGCGGCGCGGCCGTTCCCGTGGCGCCATTCCCCCCTTGCCCGGCATCGCGCCATGGCCGAACCTGCGGGGCGGGATCGGGTAACGGAATCCGGGCCGCAGCCCCGCGGCCCGGGGCCGGGACAGGCCACGACCCAGAGCCGCGGAATCGGGAACGGGGAGTTCGATGACCCTCAGCATCAGGGGCTCCTGCGCCGCCGTCGGACTGCTCGTCCTCTGCGGGGCCCGAGCGGTGGCGGGGCCTCACGCGGGGGGCATCGTTCTGGCTCATCTCAATCCGGCGATCGAGTACACCTCGTCGGTGAGTTCCTACCAGGGCATGTCCGGACTCGAGGAGTGCAAGAAGGCGATCGTCGAGGGGCGGGTCGACGCCGAGCGCGCGCAGGTCTGGTTCGTCCTGGCCTCGTTCGAAAACTCGAGAGGACCGGTCAACCTGGGCGGTGCGGGATTCGGCTTCGGCGACTACGACGGGTCGAGGCTGCAGTTCTCCGGCTTCGGCCCCTGCAACGACGGCTTCCTCGAGCTGCCCTCGAACGGATGGCCCGGCCCGCGGGAAGGCACGGCGCTCGTCTTCCAGGATCCGCGCCGCCGGGATGTCGAGGAGCTCTACTGGTTCGCCAGTTACGCCTACGGGATCGTGACCGTCCCGCTGGCGCCCGCGCCCCACTTCCCCTCGTCCCAGTTCGCCTCCCGCGACACTCCGCCGGTCGAGGACGAGGCCGAGGATTTCGGGTCGATCGGCTTCGGCACGCCCGGTTACAATCCCTGCGGGCAGGTGTCCGCCCGCGGGGCCTGCTGCCTGTTCAGTCGTTGCGCCCAGATGACCAGGGACGAGTGCGAGGGGCGGGGCGGCAGGTACCTGGGCGACAACACGGCCTGCTTCCCGGACCCCTGCGCCGAGGAGCAGATCCAGACGACCTGGGGGACGCTGAAGAAGATCTACGAATGATCCCCCCCGGACGGGAGAATGGGCTTGCCGCCACGGGAAAAGCAGGCATACTGGCCAACGGGATCGATGCTCGCTAACTCGCTCCGGGAAAACCCGCTGCGGCGGGGCGGGGCGCCTGCGCGGCAGGAAAGATCTTGTGCGCCGGCGGCTTCTCCTGTAAGGGGATATCGGGACGCGCCCCGCGGCCGGGCGGATCCGGCGCCGGTCGGCGGGCAGGGACGGGCTTGCCATTCAAGGAGGTCGGGCCAATGAGATGGGTTCTGTCGATTCTGGCCATCGCCGCCCTGGCGGGCGGGAGCGCCATGGGGGACGTGAACAACCTGAACAACGGGGCGTTCATCGCCCACCATCCTGCGGCCATGGCGTACTCGACCGACCCGCCGGCCGAGGGCTACTACGCCGCCTTCATGGCCGGGCACGCGATCACCGACTGCGAGGGGCAGGTGAACGAGATCGCGGGCAGCGGGGAGACGAAGCTCTGGTTCGTCCTCGCCGCCTGGACCGAGAACAAGGTCTGGGCCGGCGCCTCGTTCGGTATCGACTACTCGCCGGGGGAAACGGGCGCCTACGGGATCATGGAGTACGGCGCGTGCCGTCCCGGGGCGGGCCTCGAGATCGAGAGCCCCGGCTGGCCCGATCCCGGCACGGGCGTCTCGCTCGTGGTCACCGATCTGAACTGGGAGGGGAACTTCCTGCCGGTCTACTACTTCGCCG
>VGIY01000535.1 GCA_016867695.1 Candidatus Eiseniibacteriota bacterium
TGTCCGGCGGCGAGATCCGCGCGATCGAGCCTCCGCTGCGCTCCGGCGCGGCGGCCGGGTCATAGAGGAGACCTTCGTGGGCAGCTTCTGGAAGAAGATCGCGGACGGCATGAAGAAGACGCGCGCCGTCTTCACCGCCAATCTGCAGCAGGTGTTCCAGCGGGGCGGGGCGCTCGACGAGGCATTCTACGAGGAGCTGGAGGAGGTCCTGCTGACCGCCGACGTCGGCGTCGAGACGACGCAGGCGCTCCTCGAGCGCATGAAGGCGCTCGCCCGCGAGCGGGGCGTGAGCGAGGCGGCGGAGGCGCGCGAGCTGATGCGCGCGGCGGCCGCCGAGGTGCTGGCCCGAGCGAGCGCCGCGGGGCCTCGGGCGGCGGCGGCGTCGACGAACGCGGCGGCGGGCGCGGGCGCGGCGGCGGCGGCGACGAATGCGGCTGCTGCTGCCGAGCCCCGCGTGATCCTGGTCGTCGGCGTCAACGGCGTCGGCAAGACGACCTCGATCGGCAAGCTCGCCTGGCGCCAGACCCGCCAGGGGCTGAAGACGCTCGTCGTCGCCGCCGACACCTACCGCGCCGCGGCGCTCGAGCAGCTAGCCGTCTGGGCCGAGCGGGCCGGCGCCGATCTCATCCGCAGCCAGTCGGGGGCCGATGCGGCCGCCGTCGCCTACGACGGCGTCCGGGCGGCGATGTCGCGCGGCGCGCAGGTCGTCATCGTCGACACCGCCGGCAGGCTGCAGACGAACAGGAACCTGATGGCCGAACTGACCAAGATCCACCGCGTGCTCGGCAAGGCGCTCCCCGGCGCTCCCCACGAGGTGCTGCTCGTGCTCGACGCCACCGTCGGGCAGAACGCCCTCTCCCAGGTGGCGAGCTTCAGGGAGGCCGCGGCGGTGGACGGCATCCTGCTCGCCAAGCTCGACGGCAGCGCCCGCGGAGGCGTGATCCTGGCCATCGCCGACAGGCTCGGCACCCCCGTGCGCTATGTCGGTCTGGGCGAGGGGATCGAGGACCTGGCCGACTTCGACGCGGACGACTTCGCCCGCGCGCTGCTCGAGCCGCTCGGCGCCGGCGGAGAGTGACGGCGGCCCAACTCCTCCCGACCGACCGCCTGGACCCCCGATTGCTACTGCGGCGGGCGGGAGGTGCCCGATGTCGAAGCGCCGGTCGGTCTGCTACCTGAGGGAGGGCTCGCTCGCCGCGGGAGAGGTGCTGCGACGCGGCGCCGCGAGCCTCCAGGACCATGAACTGCTGGCGGTCCTCCTGGCCGGCGGCCCCGACCCGCTGGAGCAAGCCCGGCGGCTGCTCGACGGCCGCCCGCTGGCGCTCCTGAGGCGCGTGAGCCCGCGCCGGTTGGAGAGCCTCGCCGGCGGCGAGCCCGCGGCGCGGCTGCTGGCGGCGGCCGAGCTGGGCTGCCGGATCCTCAAGGGCAACGGCGACCACCCGCTCTCCTCGCCCCGGCACGTGCAGGACTACGCCCGCACCTACGCCACGGCGTCCAAGGAGCACTTCCTCGCCATCCACCTCAACGCGCGCCACGTGCCGCTGCTGCTCGACGTGGTCAGCGTGGGGACGCTGTCGGCGAGTCTCGTGCATCCCCGAGAAGTATTCCGCCGCGCGATAAGCGAGGGCTGCGCCAGCATGATCCTCGCCCACAACCACCCCTCGGGGGACCCGGCGCCCAGTCCCGACGACATCGAGATCACCACCCGGCTCGTCAAGGTCGGAGAGCTGGTCGGCATCGATGTCCTCGATCACGTGATCCTGGCCGGGGACCGCTACTTCTCGTTCCGCGAGGAGGGGCTCGTCGGCCGATAGGCTCGCGGCAGCCGTCCGGTGTTCGCCGCCGGCCGCCGCTCGCGGCAGCCGTCCGGCGTTCGCCGCTCGCCGGCCGCCGCCCCCAGCCG
>VGIY01000536.1 GCA_016867695.1 Candidatus Eiseniibacteriota bacterium
GCCGAGTCCCCCGACGATGAGTTCGCCCTCTTCCCGGCGCTCGATCCCAACCACCTGTTTCCGCACGACGAAGCCGATCCCACGTCGGGCGGCGAGCACGGCTACGTCGACCCGCAGGGATTCGTGCGCGACACGGCCGGCCGTCACACGGGCTGGCGGGCCGTCAACTTTTTCCCCTACGGCATCTTCACGCCGCTCACGGGAAGCGTGAGCGGCATCTACATCCGCCTGCCGCGGCTCTTCATGACCGACGGCGGCAGCGAGAGCATCGACACCTACATGGCCAACCTGGCCCTCCTCGAGGGCAACATCAAGGGCCAGACCGGAGTCGGGCCCTTCTACCTTGGCGACGCCTCGACCGTGCCCGTGCGCAAGGGCTTCTACCCGGTCGGCACCGAGTTCGCCCACCCCCTGCACTACGTCGACCTGCAAGCGGACGGAGAGAAGGGCCCGGCGGTCAAGGGCGCGGCGCGTGAGGGCGCGGCGCGCGAGGGCGCGGTGCGCGAGGGCGCGGTGCGCGAGGGCGCGGCGCGCGGCGGCGTGGCGCGCGACGGCGTGGCCGGCCAGGGCTTGGGCGCCGGCGGTCCGGCGGCCGGCTACGAGTTCCCGGGCACGCGGGCGAAGCGGCTCAAGGAGATGCGCTACATGTACAAGTGGAGGGATGTCACCCTGGCGGACATCGCCCCCGCTGAGGACGCCGATGCCGAAGGGCCGGAGGGGCTCGGCGGCTCGCCGGAAGCTGTCATCGGCCGGGAAGGCCAGGGCTGGGTGGAGAACGGGGCTGGCTGGATCCTCGCGGCGTTCATCGAGGACCGTCGCGGCGACCTCAGGACCCAGACGACCGAGGAGCTGATGCAGTGCGTCGGGTGCCACGGCAACGTCGGCAACACGATCGACGCCGTCTGGTCATTCCAGCGCAAGCTCCCCGGCGACCTCGGCTGGGGCGAGATGGACTACGGCCGCTACGACGCGCGGCAGCCGCAGAGAACACGCCTGCGGGACTACCGCCGCCAGGGGGAGGAACAGGGGGAGCTCGAGTTCTTCTACCACAGCGTCATCGGCGCCGACCTCTACGGCGTGATGCCTCGGGAGATCGCCGCCGACGTCGCCCGCCACGCCCGCGAGCAGGGGCTGCCCGCCCGGCTGGGGCTGACCCACTCGCTCGAAGACATCCTGGACGACGAGGCCCTGAAGGAGGCGGGCGCCGAGGAGCGCCGCAGCCGCCTGCTCGAGCGGCAGGCGATCATGCGCGACTACGCCGCGACCCGCGCCTACCTCTACCGCGACCCGGGCGACGGCGCGCACTACGTCAGGGGGGCGATCCTCTACCCGGACCGGGAGACGATGAAGGCGAACACCCACCTGTATCGCAAGATCGTCTTGGACCAGAGCTTCAACCTCGGCAAGGACGTCTTCGGCGCCGAGAGCGGGCACATCCCCTTCACCTTCCGTTCAGACGGCACGGTGCGCGACGCCGAGGGGCGGATCATCCCGGCGGGCGCGATCATCACCAGCCGGCCCTACGGCGAGGACGGCGTGGGGACGACGCCGACGGGGATCGTCGCGGTGAACGCCGCCGGCGAGCCGATCGACCGCGACGGCGCCCCCGTCGACATCAGCGAGCACCCCGAACGCGCCGTGGGGCACGTCTCGAGCGGCGGGACGTTCTTCACCCTCTACAACCCGATCCTGGGCGACGTGCCGGTGGGCAGGCCGGGGGAGTGAGGCGGAGGAACCGAGAAGGACGGAGGAGGGCGGAAACATACGGAGAGATACGGAGAGATACGGAGAAGAGCGGGGAGTCGGGGAGTGGAGGGGTCAGGGGATCGTCCGGAGCGGATCCCGCGGGCTAGGCGAGGGCGCGAGGGGGAAAGCCCGCGGCATGAGC
>VGIY01000537.1 GCA_016867695.1 Candidatus Eiseniibacteriota bacterium
TCCCCTCGAGACGGCAGAGCTCGAACCGCGGTTCGGCACCCTGGCAGTAGACGCCGCCCCCGCGGCCGGCCCGCCCGGAGACGATCTCGCACTGGGTCAGGCTTCCGCCCGCCCCTTCGATGAACGCGAGACCGCCGCCCATCGGCGCCTCGTTGCCGTCGAACCGACACGATGTGAACGCCGGTTGGGTGACGGCCGACCAGCACAGCACGCCGCCCCCCTTGCCCGACGCGTAGGTGGCCCGGTTGTCGAGGAACTCGCAATCCCGAACCTGGGCCGGGGAGTAGAAAAGTAGCAGGGCGCCACCGCGCGCCGCCTGATTGCCCGTGAACGTGCAGTGGATGAACTCGGTGTTGTCGTAGAAGCTCCATGCCCCGCCGCCGCCTCCCCAACTCGGGTGTGTCCCCGCCAGGTTCTCCTCGAAGACGCAGTCCCGCACGATCATCGTGCCGTGAGCTCCCCCGCAGTCAAAGATGTAGAGCCCCCCACCCCCCATACCCGAGATGTTGCGCCTGAACGTGCAGTTGTTGAAGGCGTCAGCGGCATTGGGATCGGTGTCCCATAGATAGCATCCGCCCCCGTATTCTCCGGCGTCGTTGTTCTCGAACAGGCAGTCGATGGCATTCAGTGTGCTCCCGGATTCAGAGCTAATGGCCCCACCCCTGCCTCCAGCGCTGTTGCCCAGAAAGACGCACCCCGAGAAGCGCGACGGGCCACCCGTCAGCACCGCGCCCCCGTAGAACCCGCCATTGGACTCGAACCGGCAGGCGATGAACTCGAACTCGCCCGGACAGTCCGGCCAGGTGTTCACGGCGACACCTCCCCCACCCATACTGCCGGGATTCGAGGTCTCGTTTCCCTGGAAGAAGCAGTCCTCCATCACCAACCTGCCCCCATGCACATTCAGTCCGCCCCCGACGTTGACGCTCCTGTTGCCGAGGAAACGGCAATCCTTGAAGGAGACCTCCGAACATTCCAGGTAGCCCCCGGCGCCGGCGATGGCGCCGCCTTCCAGGGTGTTGTCCTGGATCGTGCAGTGCGTGAAGCTCGGCGAAGAGGACTCGCTGAGGATCCCCGCGCCCCCCGGGTAGGCGCTGTGCACGTTGTCGCGCAGGACGCAGTTCCTGATCGTCGGGGCCGCGCCGTTCCGGCAGACGATCGCCCCCTGGCTCGCCCGGCGGATCGTGATCCCCTCGACGACCGCCAGTGGGCCTTCGCCCTCGTCGAAGACGATGCCCGAGCCGCCGTTCGCGCAGTCCAGGATGCAGGCGTCCCGGTTGCCGCTGCGCGAGCGCAGCGTCAAGCTTTTGCCCCGGAAGTCGAGATTGCGGTTGCCGCTGCCGGGGAAGGTGCCGTCGCAGAGCTCGATGATCGCGCCTTCCGGGGCGGCGTCGAGCGCCGCCTGGATGCTCGGGAACTCCCCGGTGCCATCCCAGCAGACGAAGTAGGGGGCGATACGGAAGTGGTTATCGCTCTCTCCCCAGGCGCCGGTGAGGAGGTCGCGTACGCGGAGCACGTAGTTGCCGTCCAGGCCGTCGCACTGCTCGACGATCCAGGTATGGCGTCCGTCGTTCGGTGTCGTCGCGGCGATCGTCCGGCAGAAGCTGCCGTCGCGGTAGAGCTCGAGCCGCACGGCTCCCCCGCAGCAGGTCGAGGTCTCCCAGGCGATCTCGAAGGTCTCCCCGGGGCTGAGCCGCTCGCCCCCGGCGGGCGCGGTCACGCGCAGCGCACAGGGATCGGTCAGGATCGAGAAGGTGGCGTCGCTCGCGTCGCTCGCCACGCCGGCGGCGTCGGTCACCCGCAGCCGGTAGCCGCCTCCACCGGGCCCGCAGGAGAACACGGTGAACGCGTAGCTCCCGGTGTTGGGCGCCGCCGGCGCGATCAGC
>VGIY01000538.1 GCA_016867695.1 Candidatus Eiseniibacteriota bacterium
GCGCCTGAGCCCGCCTTCGAATCGGGCGCCCCGCAGGGCGCCGGCAGCCCGCGGACCAGCCGGATACTGAGCCGGCCGAACACCCGTCCAGCCCCTCCGCATCCCGGCGAGCGCTGACGAGCACCTGGGTGCACCTGCGAGCACCTGCGAGCACCCGCGGGAACCTGTGAGCACCTGCGGGGACTGGCGAGCACCTGACGATCCGATGCCTCCTCCAGCAAGCCCTTTTACAATCTCAACTTATAATCCTGCAGCGAGTTATGGCAGCGATCGGAGACGGATGGAAAGGGCTTTCACAGGTGAGCGCCGGCAGGGTCGGGGGCAGGGCGCCCGCGCGCGGGGGCGCGACGCCCTGTGCTCGTAACATCATTTGGGACAGATAGTTGCGAGTTCCGTTCCCCGGCTCCGCCAAGCCTGGGATGAGGCGGAGAATGGCACGCTTCCTGCCCTGCGACTATGCGGAGGGGGGACCTCCACTCAGACCCAAGGAATCGGCCGGGCAGCCGGAAACGGTCTGTCGGGTTGGGGAGACGCGAGAGGGCCGGGCCGGTTCCCGAGATTCAAGGGGGTGGGTGCCCGAACGGTGTCAGGCCGAGCATAGGGGATGTCCAGGCTGTCCCGGAACCAGGTTCATCCACTCCCTTCTCGTACCAGGGCCGCCCGCGGGGGCGGCCCTGGCGCGTTCTGGCGCCGTCCGGCGATCCCGCGGTCCGCCGGGGCGGGCGGGCCGCCTCGTGAACCCGCCGCCCCACGGCGTGTAGTAGGATCGCCCGGCGTGAGGCGCGAGCCTGCGAACCGGCCCGCGATCGGCGGGTGCCGGCACGGAGAGCGATGAAGGAGGTCGTGCATGCGTACGCCCGGGCATCAGGCGGAGAGCGGCCCGCGATCGGCGGGCGGCCGGCGGGGGGCGAAGAGACCGGCTCGATCGCGCCGGAGCGCGGTGGCGGCGGGGTCGCTGCTCCTCGGGCTCTGGCTCGTCGGCCTGGCCGGCTGCGCGGATCAGGACGACTGCGTCTGCTGCCCGGCGGACCGCGAGGCTCCCGCGGCACCGCGCGGGCTCTACTCGATCACCGGCAACGGCGCGGTGACGCTCGTCTGGCTCGCCAACACCGAATCCGACCTCGCTTCCTACCGCGTCTACACCAGCGACTACTACGCCGGCGTCTACCACTTCCTCGCCCGCGTTCCCGCCTGCGGGGATTGCTACCGGGTCGAGTACGTCGATCTGGGCGCGGTCAACGGGGAGACCTACTTCTACGCCGTCGCCGCGCTCGATCATGCGGGCAACGAGAGCGCGCTGAGCGTCGAGTACGTGTGGGACACGCCTCGCCCGGACGGGCGCGCGGTCGTGGCCAACGCCCTGCGCCAGGGGGGATACGACTGGGCGGCGTTCGACTTCCAGGGGCGCCGGGCGGTCGCGGCCGACGATCCGCGGGCCGACTTCTTCTTCACCTTCGACTCGTTCGCCGGGGGCTTCCTGATCGCCGGGAGGGACCGGCAGCCGGCCGACCCCACCGCCATCCAGGACATGGGTTACACGGCCGACTTCGACGAGATCGATTACGCGCCCGCCCGCACGGACGGCTGGTCCCCGACCGGCACGGCCGAGCCGATCCTGGGCCACACCTATGTGCTTTTGACGCGCGAGAACCACTATGCGAAGATCCGCATCACGGGGCTGAACGCCGAAGAGATGGCCTTCGAGTGGGCCTTCCAGCTCGTGCCCTTCAACCGACAACTGAAGCGCCCCGCGGCCGAGTAGCCGCCGCGGGGGAAAGGGAGCGGCCGATGATGCGGGCGAGTGTGTGGATCCCGGCGCTGGGCGCGGCGCTGCTGCTCGGGTCGGCCGTGCCGCCTCGGGCCGCGGCGGCCACGGGGCTG
>VGIY01000539.1 GCA_016867695.1 Candidatus Eiseniibacteriota bacterium
TGGTGGAGCCCCTCGACCCACCCGGGGGCGCGTCCTTCCGCTCCGCCCAGCGCGAGGTAGACGAGGCGGATCCAGTTGGGCAGCTCATGCGCCGCCTCCCCGTGGCCGCCGGCGGCATGCGCGGCGGCCGGGGCGAGCGCCAGGCCGCCCGCCGTCCCGAGCAGCCGGCGCGCGCCGAGGTTCCGCCGGTCGTGCCCGCTCATCCGTTCGACCCGCCGCCGTCGCGTGTCCGGGGGGGCGCGGAGAGACGGCTCCCGAGGATGAGGCGTCCGGCGGCCTTGAGGACGATGACGATGAGGACGAACGAGAAGCCGAGCACGATCGCCGTGACCGGCAGCGCCTTCCAGAGCAGCAGGCCGGCCAGCCCGCCGTAGACGACAGGCATCTTCAGCGCCAGGAGCACGGCGATGCGCCACTTGCGGCGCGGGCCGGGGCGGACGATCTCGCCGGCCAGGCCGCTGAGGAAGGCCAGATTGAGCCCCCCGGCGGCCGCTCCGCCGAGGAAGCCGACGGCCCAGGCCCAGCCGGCGTAGACCGAGAGGGCCAGCCCGATCAGGGCGGCCAGGATCGCGGTGGTCGTCAGGATGCGGCGGATGGCGCCGCGGTCAGACCCCACCGCGCCACCGCCACCCTTGAGCGTCTCAAAGCTCATCGAAGTCCCGCCGCGCCCGCCGGATCAGGCGCAGCATCTCGCGCACCCCCGCCGCGAAGCCGAGGCCGAGGAAGGCCAGGCGCAGCAGCCAGCCGGTGCGCAGCTTCTGGTCCAGAAGGTAGCCGAGACCGTATCCCACGATCGGGGCCACCGCCAGGATGAACGGGATCGTCGCCAGCAATGCGACGACCCTCGCCTGGCGGAACCTGGACGGATCGGGCATGGAAGCCTCCGGGAGCATCCTGCCCCCGCGCTCGATCCGAGCATGCTAGAGGGCTCGCCGGGCGGGGTCAACCGGCCGATCGCAGCGGCGAGGGGAACGGACGATCGGAGCTGGGGATGGGGGACGGGCTGCCTCCGGGCGTCAGGCTGCCGCCCGGTCGAGCGCCGGCGCCGGGCGTGTCGAGCGCACGATGTCCCAGACGAGTCCGAGGAGTCCCGCGGCGACGATCCCGCGCCTCGCGGCCCGCCCTCGCGCCGGCATAGCCGGCAGGCGGATCAGATCGAGCCCCTCTCGGGCCAGCTCCTCCTCGAGCATCGCGGGGTTCAACGGCGCTCTCGCGGCCGTCGAGAGCGGCGCCGCCTGGCGCACGGCGCGCAGGCGGCCGGGGCCGCAGTGCCAGCGGGCGATCCCGCCCCGGGGCTCTCCCGGTTCGGCGGCGGTCACCAGGACGACGCGCCGGCGGCCCGGCAGCGCCTCGGTCAGCCGGTGGTGGCGGGCGGAAGCCTTGCGGAACTCGGGCATCGGGAAGGCCCCGTCGGTGAGCGCGATCAGCTCGCGCAGCCGGGGTTCCACTTCGTCGAGCAGCTCCCAGACCCAGGGGCCGTTGCCCGAGGGCTCGTTGACCAGCCCGACGACGAGCACCGGAGGCGCGGGCTGCGCCTGTTCGCTGTGCCTCGACTCCATGCCGACCCGTCCCCTGGAAATCCCGCCAGCATCCCTCACATCCCAGCATCGGCAGGCGCCCGTGCTTCCTGCAGCCCCGGGAAGGGGACCGCTCAGGAGCGGGGGGCCGCGGCGATGATCCCCGCGCCGAGGACGACGTCGTCTTCGTAGAAGGCGACCACCTGGCCGGGAGCCACGGCGCGCTGGGGCCGCACGAAGCGGACCCGGACGCGCCCGGGCCCGAGGGGGCTGACGACCGCGTCGGCGCCCTCGTGGCGATAGCGGATCGCCGCCCGCACGGCGCGCGGCCCATCCAGGCCGGGCAGCGCGATCCAGTGGA
>VGIY01000540.1 GCA_016867695.1 Candidatus Eiseniibacteriota bacterium
CTCGCCGGGCTCCGCTTGCGGAGCCACCCCACTTCGCAAGCAGTTGGCGGGATTGCGCGATGGAGGCTTGAGTTCCTTGCGCATCCTGTCGGCCCGCGGCGAACGGCACCTCCGTTGGGGATGATCCCGCTCGCCCGCTGACCGCGTACAGATACACGATCCGTGCCGAAGAAGTTTCGCTCTCTCCGCAGACCATGGATCTCATGACCTCGCCTCCAGATAGGCTTCCAGCTCCACCCTCGCCGCCCGCATCGCCCGGCCCCGGTGGCTGACCAGATTCTTCTCCTCCAACGACATCTCGGCAAAGGTCTTGCCCCTCACGGGCAGCCAGAACAGCGGATCGTAGCCGAACCCCCCGCTGCCGCGACGGGCGCGCAGGATGCGACCCTCGCAGACCCCCTCGGCCAGGACCTCGCGCCCCTCCGGAAAACGGATCGCCACGACCGTGCGGAAGCGCGCCCCCCGCTCCCCGTCGGGGACCCGGCGCATCCGCTCGAGCAGCAGCGCCAGGTTCCTCGCGTAGTCCTGCTCGGGGCCGGCGAAGCGCGCGCTGGCGACGCCGGGCGCCCCGCCGAGCGCGTCGACCTCGAGACCGGTGTCGTCGGCCAGCGCCAGCGCCCCCGTCGCCGCGGCCACCGCCCGCGCCTTCAGCAGCGCATTCTCGGCCAGCGTCGCCCCCGTCTCCTCGACCTCCGGCACACCCGGGATGTCGGCCGCCCCGCGGACCGACAGGGGCAGGCCGGCCAGGGCGTGGCGCAGCTCGGCGATCTTGTCGGCGTTGCGGCTCGCGAAGACGAGCAGGATCGGCTCCCCCATGGGCAGCGGGGACGGGGGCTTCACGGCTGCAGCAGCGCGCGGGCCTCGAAGGGCCGCTCCGGGTCGAGGCCGAGGGCGCGCTTCTGCTCGGCGAAGAGCTTCGGCAGGGCCGCCCGGGCCAGCTCGTGCAGCGCCGTGAACTGGTCGTCCCGGAGCGGCCGGCTCTCCGCCGTCGCGTGCAGGCCCACCCAGCCCCCTTCCTCGGTCATGATCAGGCACATGTCCATGGCCGCGTCGGCGTCCTCGGCATGGTCGAGATCGCAGAGCGGCCGCCCCCGGACCCAGCCGACGCTCACCGCGGCCACGGGCGCCAGGATCGGGATCTCGCGCAGGCGCCCCTGGCGGACCATCCAGCGGCAGGCCTCGCACAGCGCCACGAACGCGCCGGTGATCGCCGCCGCGCGCGTGCCCCCGTCGGCCTCGATCACGTCGCAGTCGAGCGTGATCGTGTGCAGCGGCAGCCGCTCCAGGTCGGTCACCGCGCGCAGGCTGCGCCCGACGAGGCGCTGGATCTCCGCCTCGCGCCCGCCGGGCCGGTTGCGCTGCAGGCGCACGCCCACCGAGCGGGGCAGCATGCCGTACTCCGCCGTGACCCACCCTCGGGTCGTGTTCTGGGCCTTGAGGAAGAAGGGCTGGCGATCGCTCGCCGTGGCGGCGCAGAGCACCCAGGTGCGGCCGGCGCGGATCGACGCCGACCCCTCGGCGTGGCCGAGGAAGCCCGCCTCGATGCTCACCGGCCGCAGCTCATCGACTCGCCGGCCGTCCGCGCGCACGCTGTCCGCCATGACCTCTCCCCCCTCGCGCCCCCGGCGGCGCCATCGCCCGGACCCTAGCGCTCGTACCAGGGCAGATCGCCCTGATCGACGAGGACGGCGTCGTCCAGCGCCTCTCCCAGGAACGCCGCACCGATCTCGACGAAGCGCCGCGGGCGATCGCTGACGAACACGCGGCACTGCCCCCCCACGGCGCGCGGATGCGTGAGATCGAGCCGCGCCAGCAGGCCGGCAGTCTCCAGCGCCGTCTCCGCGGCCGAGTCGACCAGCTCCACGCCC
>VGIY01000541.1 GCA_016867695.1 Candidatus Eiseniibacteriota bacterium
CGGCGCGGTCGTGGCCGATCTCACCTTGACCCAGGGCGCGGGTGAACCGGGAGGGGCCGTGCGCTGCTGGCGGGGATCCGGTCCGACGCTGCGCAACTGCATCTTCGCCAGCAACGCCTCTCCCCTCTTCGGGGGAGCCGTCTGCTGCGTGCTCGACGCCTCGCCGCTGATCGTCGGCTGCACCTTCGTGCGCAACAGGGCGGGCGCCGGCGGGGCGATCGCCTGCTGGACCGACTCGCGGCCGGAGATCCGCGACTGCCTCTTCCTCGAGAACTCCGCCGCCTCCGGGGGGGCGGTCGAATGCGCCGACGAGGCGAGCCTGGAACTGGTCGGGTGCACCTTCCGGGAGAATCAGGCCCGCCGCGGCGGCGCGGTCATGGTGCGCGAGAGGGCCCGGGCGAGGCTCGCCGCCTGCACGCTCTGCGAGAACCTGGCCGAAGAGAACGGCGGCGGGGTCGGTTGCGAGACGGGGGGCGCGGCCCTGCTGGAGAGGACGCTGATCGCGTTCGGGCGCGGCGGCGGGGCGATCCACTGCGGCGAAGGGGGGACGGCGACGCTCGCGGTATGCAACCTGTTCGGCAACGAGGGGGGCGACTGGCGGGGGGCGATCGCGCCGCAGTACATCCAGCGCCACAACCTGCGCGCCGATCCCCGGTTCTGCGATCGCCCGGCCGGCGACCTGCGGCTGCACCCCGATTCGCCCTGCGCGCCTGGGACCCCGCTCCATCGAGGCGGCGGCCTGATCGGGGCCTGGCCGGTCGGCTGCGAGCCGTAGGGGCGCCGGGAAGAGCGATCGGAGCCCGACCGGCCGGGCGCGAACCCTGACTCCTGGAGACGCCGGCGGCAGGTCGCCGGACGCCCGCGAGAAGAGCCGTCGACACTCTGCCCCACCCCGGAACCCGCTCGGTCCGCCTCGATGCCGTGGCAATCGGCGCGAGTATTATGTCGCCTCTTGCACAGATGTCCTGGAGAGCATAGAATCCCCTTCCGTAGCCTTCGGTGTTGTCGCCGGCCAAGACCCCGACGACTCCGGGCGGGGCGCGGCCGCAGGAGAAGGGAGGAAGCCCCTGACGCTCCGGCTGGTCCTGCCCCTGGCGGCTCTCGTCCTGGTCCTTGCTGGCTGCGGCAAGGACTCCTACCTGACCGATCCGCCCGGACCGGAGACCACGGTGGAGTTCGGCGAAGGTGTCGAGATCATCTCCCCCGCCGACACCACGATCCGCCTCTTCGCAACCTTCGATCCGGTCATCTGGCAGGGGCGGCAGGCGATCCCGCTCCAGACGCTCGTGGGCAGCGATCGGGTCGCCTCCCCCACGCTCTATGGGTATCGCCTCATCGGAACCGACGGCTACTACGCGAACATGCCCGGCAAGGGCTACGGCGACAACAGCTGGGATCAGCTGCGCATCGGGTATCTGGACTTGACCCAGCTCCGGGCGCTCTTCGAAGCCGGGCGCGACCCCAACCTTCGCCAGGGCCACAACGTCAAGTTCGTCGTCCGCGTCGAGCTGCTGCGCTCGATCGACGTCGATTGGGGAGCGCGGCGCAAGCTGGCTCCGCTGGTCGAACTCGAGTCCCTGGCCCTGCCGGAGGGCTACGAGGAATCGGGCGCCGCGGCTGTCTGTCTGGCCCGAGCGGTGGAGTACGCCCTGCCCGGCGACCTGGATCCGGCGGACTACCAGTACCGCGTGCAGGCAAGCGGCGGCGCGAGCCTGCCCCGGTTGCTCACCTGGCTCGAGGTCGGGGCGGCCTACCATCTGCTGGAGGCCGACGCCGTAGTCCTGCCCGCGGCGCTGGGTCCCGCCTATCGGCTGGCGAGCCCCATGCGGATTCGCCTCGAGGGTGGGGGGCGATGAGGCTCGCGGCCG
>VGIY01000542.1 GCA_016867695.1 Candidatus Eiseniibacteriota bacterium
GGACACGCGGCTCCCCCCCGGGCCGAAGGCCGCCAGCGTGTCGGTGGCCAGCGTGACCTGCGTGCGGCGCGCGCCCGGATCGAGCGACAGCGACCAGTGCATGCGCTCCTCGATGCGCGCCCCTTCGGCCAGCAGGGTCTCCAGGGGGCGCGTGCGGCCGCGGGGCAGCTCCTCGATCACCTGCGCCCGCAGCAGGACGCCGCCCGCCTCGGCAAGGGCGTCCGCGGCGTGGAGGGTGAGGCCGTGCGCCTTGATCAGGCCCGCCCCGCCGCCCGGCGCGGGGCGCAGCGCCCAGGCTTGGGGCGGCGGCAGGCTCGCCAGGCGCGCCGCGTCGCCCGAGGCCCGCAGCGAGTCGCCGGCAACGGAGTGGATCCGGCCGAGGAGCGTCGGCGGCAGCCGCGGGTCGCGGGTCAGCTCGACCAGCACGGAGGCGCCGAGGATCGAGGCCGGGGGCGGGGCGAAGGCGGCGCGGCCGGGGCCGGGGGGAGCGGGCGCGCCGCCCTCGGGCGACGAGGGCGGCGTGCCCGTCGCGGGGAATGCGCCGGCGGGCCTGGCGGCCGCGCCGTCATCCGCTGGTGAATGCCCCGTCGCGGGGAATGCGCTGAGGGCGATCATCAGGCGCGACCCCTGGAGAGGGTCGGGGGGGTCTGCGGGAGGCGCAGGGGAGCGCCAGCTCGCCGCGGGGCCCCAATCCTCGGCGAGCCGTCGGGCCAGGTCGGTCAGCTCCTCGGGATCCTCGTGCCACCCGGATGCTCTCTCGCCCGCCCGCGCGGCGACGGCGGCGAGGCGCGAGGCGGCGAGCTCTTGCGTCAGCTCGTGATGGAGGACCAGGATCCGCCCGGCCAGCGAGGCGCGCAGGCTGGCGATGGCGAGGAGGGCGGTGACGGTCACGAAGAAGCCGGTCAGCACGACCGGCAGCACGCCGATGACGAGGTGGGAGGCGAGCAGCCGCCTGCCGATGCGCCGCGGTCCGAACACGACGCCGAAGGCGAGCCGGACGGCGAGGAGGGCGAGCTGCAGACCGAGGAAGAGGCGGGCGAAGCGCGCCAGCGCGAGTCCCCAGTCGCATCCCGGGGGCCAGCAGGCGCCCCGTTCCGGCAGGGCTGGCCAGGCGATCAAGGCGGCCAGCCCGGCGAGCACCGCAACGATCGTCGGCCAGCGGCGATCCAGCCCCCGCGCCCACCCCGTGCGCAGCGCCAGCGGCAGCGCCACCCAGACGCCCGGCCCGGAGGCGCAGAGGCCGAGCGCGAGCGAGGCGGCGCCCAGGCCGAGCGTGGCCCACCGGGCGGAGCGCCGCCGCGAGTCGGCCAGGATCGCGTTCCAGGCCATGCCCACGGCGAACAGGGCGATCGCCGAGCCGGCGGCCGCCAGCAGGCTTGACGGCGCCGCCAGCGGGGCCGCGCCGAGGTCCGTCGGGGCGCCGCGAAGAGGCTGGAAGGCCGCCAGCCCCGCCAGCGAGGCGGCGGCGAGAAGCAGCGTCCGACGGCGTGGATCCGTAGCCCGCAGGCGCTCCATGCAGGGCAGCAGGGCCCCGGCGGCGAGGAGCCCCAATGTGAAGAGGCGATCGATCATCGTGTCGTCCGCGAGGTCCGTGGCGCCCGGCCCGTGGAGCGAGCGCCCGGGAAGCCTTACCCCCGGGATCCCTCCGGCGCAAGCGGGAGCGGCTGTGGGATAGGACGCGGCGGGGGGGGCGACGGCGGAGGCGGGAGAGCGGGAAGCGGGGCGTGGCGGGGGCGGGATGGGGACGCCCCGGCGCCGCCGACGCGGGCGCGACGCCCCGGTCTTGCCGCCGACGCGGGCGCGACGGCCCGGTCTTGCCGCCGACGCGGGCGCGACGGCCCGCGCGGCGGAGCCG
>VGIY01000543.1 GCA_016867695.1 Candidatus Eiseniibacteriota bacterium
TGGATCCCCGCTCCGGAGTCGCGACCTGCGTCTGCCAGAACCTGGCCATCGCGTCCGACGCCTTCGCGCGCCTCTCGACCGAGGAGATCTTCTCCCTGCCTCTCGATCTGCGCAGGCGAGCCCACGGCGCGCTGCTCGGCGTCTGGCAGATCCTCGATCTGATCCGGCGGCTCGAGGATCTCGACGGCGAGGCCGCCGCGGAGGAAGCCGCCTTCGCCGCGGGCTTGGAGATGAGCGCCGCCCTTGCGGCGGGACGGTTGCGGGACGCCGAATGTCTCGTGGGTGCCATGCCCTTCGCGGGTGGCTGATCCCGGCCAGGGCGGCGATCGGGCGGCATCTTGTCGTCGCCGGCCGCCGCGCGGCCCATCCGCGGGCGGCCTACCCGCGCGCTGCCGACGGAGGGGCGCGGGCAGCCCAGGACCCGAACCGGAAAGGAGGGCCCGTTACACGATCCGATTTCCTGGTGACACGCTCCGAAAACCTCTCTCGAACGGCGAGCCCCGGCCCGGTCGGGGCTCGTTTCCTGCCCGAGAAGCCGCTTTCATCGATCTTCGTATCAGGTTTTGAGACATAGGGATACGCGTTGTCCTCTCGGCTCGGGAGGGGCGCGTGGGGGGATCCCGGGATCCCGCCGGCGCCGCCCGGGACCGGGCGAGTCCCCTTGACAACCCGCCACCTTCGGCACTAGCCTTCGGTCGAGTCCACGGAGAGGAAGCTCCGTGTCTTCGAGCGTCGGGAGCACGCGTCCCGGCGCCGTCCGCACGCAAGGAGGCGACGGATGAACTCGCGCACTCACCAGGCTGTTCTCGTTCTCTGCATCTGCGCCCTCCTCTTCACCTCCACCGCTGCAGCGGCGCCTCAGCTCTGCCGAAGCAGTGGGGGAGGATCCACGGCCAGCGCCCTCGGCGAGGAGTTCCCCGAGTTCGCGCTTCCCATGCTGATCGCCACGGTGGTCGGCCAGGGCGTGACGGGGCTGGTCGTCTGGCTGCTGGCGACGGCCTCGGCTCTCGGCGAGGAGTTCCCCGAGCGCGTCTGCGCCCCGCGCCTGCCGCAGCTCGGCGAGGAGTTCCCCGAGTAGCGGGGCGCCCCGGCCTCTCGCAGCCGGCCCGCGCCGAGCCGGCCTAGCTGTTCACGGATCCTCAGGTTCAAGGCCGCGTCCGCAGCGGCCGGCTTCCTCGTTGCTGTCGCGAGACTCGGCCTTGGCGCCGAGGCGCCGGCATCGGGGGCGGGGGATCGCAATGGGCCGCGCGCAGCGCGACGATCGGCAGACGGCGCCGGGGTGCGCTGCGCCGCGAACGGAGTCTTGGGAAGGGCTCTGCGCGCCGGCGCGTCTCTACCTGGCGGCGGGCGCCTGGAAGTCGGCGCACGATCTGCTCGAGGGACCGCTGCGCGAGATCCCGAGCGCCATGGCGCTGCCGCTCGATGCGGTCGAGCCGCTCTGCCTCTTCCTCGCCGCCTGCACACGCCTCGGACACGACGAGCACTTCGCCGCCGGTTGCACGCGGCTGCGCGAGGTGGAGTCGCGCGCCGGGCAGCTCCCCCCGGAAGCGGCCGCGCTGCTCGCCCATTCGCTCGCCCAGGAGGAGACGCGCGCCGGTCGCTATGCTCAGGCCCTCGCCCGGCTCGAGGCACTCGGCGAGGCGCGATTGGCGGAGGTGGGCGCCTGCACGAGCGCGCGATTGGCGCTGCTCGAGGGGCGGATTGCCGCGGCGCTCGCCGACGAGCGGCGGGCCGAGCGCGCCGGGCTGCGGGCGGCCGAGCGCGCGAGCGAGGCGGGCAGCGAGTCGCTGCGGGGCGACGCCTACAGCCTGCTGGCGATCGTGGCCCGCCGGCGCGGGGCGCTAGCCGAGGC
>VGIY01000544.1 GCA_016867695.1 Candidatus Eiseniibacteriota bacterium
CGATCGGAGGACTGGCCGAGGCGTCTGGTGACATCCCCCGTCTTCTTCACAGCCGCGCGCGCGCGCCGCGCGCCGGGCGGTCGCGTGCCGTCGCGCGCCGCCGCGCTCGTCGCCCGGCTCGCGCCGGCGCTCTCCCTGCTTTCCCCCCTCGCCGCTGACGCCCAGATCGGATTCGAGGACGCGACCCAGGCCTACGGCATCCACGCCGTCGTCATGACCTACGGGCCCACCTGGGGGGACTACACCGGCGACGGCTACGACGATGTCTTCATCGGCAACCACTACGCCCGCCGGCCGATGCTGCTGCGCAACATCGGCGGCACCGGCCTGCTCGACCGCGCCGACCATGTCGGCATGCCCCGGGGCGGCGACCGTCACGGCGCCGCCTGGGGCGACTTCAACAACAGCGGCTGGCGCGACCTCTATGTCGCCGTCGGCGCCTCCGCCGGCCAGGGCACAGGCTACAACCAGCTCTACATGAACTCCTACGGCGAGCACTTCGCCGACGTCGCCCTGACCGCCGGGGTCGTCGACTCGCTCGGCCGCGGGCGATTCCCCTACTGGATCGACGTTGACAACGACGGCTGGCTCGACCTCTTCGTCGGCAACGAGGACTCGCCCAATCGGCTCTTCCTCAACCGGCGCGACCGCTCCTTCGCGCCGCTGCCCGGCGCCGGAGGTCTCGGCGCCGACGGTCTCTGGATCGCCGCCTGGACGCGATGGGACGGCGATCGCCGCATGGATGTCGCCCTGGCGGGCAGCTACACGCACCAGCTGCGCCTCTACCGCCACGGCGGTCTCGACGGCTTCGTCGACGTCACCGCCGCCAGCGGGCTGCCCGCCCAGCTCGACTGGATCCAGAGCCTCTGCTGGATCGACTACGACAACGACGGCGACCAGGACCTCTACGTCGCCCGCGGCTGGGCCAGCGACCTACGCGACGCCGTCCTCTCCGAGGAGGCGCGCCTGTCCTTCCTCTTCCACATGCCCCGGGAGCGCGAGATGGAGGACGGCCTCGACGGCGTCGCCTTCCACTGCGCCGCCGACACGCTCGACCTCGACGTCCAGATCAACTCGACGGCGGGGCCCGAGCGGATCTTCCTCGGCGCGGCCCTTGAGCACCCCCCCGCCAATCCCTTCACCCTCGTCGACGGCCGGCACATCGGCCGCCCCCCGTTCGTCGCCGGCGCCCACCTCGGCTGCTACATCTGGCAGGAGGAGGCGGGCGGCCCCTGGTTCGTCCACTGCTCGACGGACTTCGCCTTCCGGCAGCGCTTCGGCGCGGTCATCGAGGCGCGAGGCGCGTCGATCACCGCCGTGGAGTGGACGGGTCTCGAAGCCCCCGCCTGCCCCGAGGACCTCGGGGACCGTCTCTACGAGAATCTCGGCGACGGCACCTTCCGGGACGCCACCCAGGCGGCCGGCATCGACAACCCGGGGAGTTCGCGCACGGCCATCGCCGCCGACTTCGACAACGACGGCTTCCTCGACCTCTACGTCGTCAACGAGCGCGATCCGCGCTCACTGATCGCCGTGAACCAGGCCAACTGCCTCTGGCGCAACAACGGGGATGGGACATTCACGGAGATGGCCGCCGCCTGCGGCGTCGACGCCCGCGTGCCCGGCACCGGCGCCGGCGCCGCCTGGGGGGATGTGAACGCCGACGGCTTCCCGGACATCTACCTGACCAACGGCTGGAGCGAGTTCCCCTTCTGCCTCGGCCCGCACAAGCTCTACCGCAATCTGGGCAACGCCCATCACTGGCTGAAGGTGAGGCTGGAGGGCCGGTCGAGCAACCGCGACGGCATCGGGGCGCTCGTGTGCGCGGTCGCCGGCGATCTCACGCAGACGC
>VGIY01000545.1 GCA_016867695.1 Candidatus Eiseniibacteriota bacterium
GAGGGCGAGTCCGAGCAGGCGCGCGCCGGCGGCGAGGACCAACCCCGCCGCGGGCGCGCGCGGCGGTCGACTGCCCGCCCATCTGCATCCCGGAACGAACAACGCCCCCCCCCCGAGTTGCGGGGGGCGCGGGGCGGGTCCCTTCGCCCCGCGCCCCGGCGCCTAACGGAAGAGCCCCTTGACCGCACCCCACGATCCGGCCTGCGCCGGCGAGGGGGCGAAGATGTAGTCCGCGGCGTCCCGCGGCAGGAGCTGGTAGTAGTCCCAGCCCTGCTCGGGCCGCCGATACTGCTCCAGGTAGCCGACCACGCGGGCGAAGCAGTCGCCCGGCGCCACGAAGTAGATCCCGCCGGGGGGCAGGTCGCTGTTGGCGTAGTCGGAGGCCCAGCAGACGCCCTCGCCGTTGAACAGCTCGTAGTTGTCCTCGTTCTTGCCGAGGTCCATGGCGCCGACGGTGACATTCTCGACCGCGAGCAGCATGAACTCGTAGGGCTCGCTCAGGTCGGGGTTGCTCGGGGAGGGAATGTCGGCCGGAGAGACGATCAGCGGCTCGACGACGTGTCCCGAGCTCTGGATGACCACCGTGCTCGCCGCGCCGAAGTTGAGCTGCGTGTTGCCCCGAAACTCGCCGACCGTCACGTCGAAGAGGTCGATTCGGTCGCCCCGCTGGATGCCCGCCGCCTGGCCCGGGTTGCCGAAGACCACCTGGATGCCCGCCCAGGCGTCCCCGAGCGTCGGATCCTGCATCGTGATCTTGGTCGAGCCCCCCACGAAGACCTTGGTCACGATGCCGCCCGTCACACTGACCACCTGGCCATTGTAGGGCGAGTCGTAGTTGGGGGGCGTCGAGAACTGGATGTCGTAGATGGTGAGCGCTGCCGCGCCACCGACGCTCAGCGCGACGCACGCCGCCGCGATCAGGATCAGGCTTGCCCTTCTCATGATGTGCATACCTCCCGTGGATGGACCCGCTGGATGCCGACCCCGCCCAGATGCTTCTAGAGGTCGACCGCTGCCGAGATCAGGACCGTTCGTCCGGGGGCCGGATACATCACCTCCTCCTCGTAGTGGACATCCCCGACGTTCATCACTTCCAGGGTCAACGACCAGCGCCGGCCGAGCCGCGAGGCCACCAGGCAGTCGGCCACCGTGTAGGCAGCCAGCGCCTGATCGGCGGAGAGCGATTCGCTGTCGAAACGCGAGCCGACGCGAGTCACGATCAAAGTCCAGCGGGAATCCCCGCCGGGCGCGGAAGCGGTCAACCGGCCGTCGATCTTGTGCTCCGGGACCAGGTCGAGCGCCTGACCGGTATCGCGGTTCTCAGCCTGTGTGTAGGTATAGCTCGCCTGGATCTCGAGCCAGTCCCAGGGCCGGACCGTCTCGTCCAGCTCGAGGCCGCGGCTGCGCGCGCCGCGGATGTTGTAGTAGCGGCCTGCCCGCCGGTTGTCGCGGTCGATCAGGTCGTGCAGCTCGTTCCAGAAGAGGGTCAGCTCCGTGCGCGCCGCGCGGCCAGGGGTCCAGTCGGCGCCCACCTCGAACCGTCGGGCGACTTCGGGCCGGAGTTCCCGGTTGCCCGTGTTCTGGCTCCAGAGCTGGCTCAGCGTGGGGAAGCGCGTGCCCTGCCCGGCGGAGGCGATCAGCCCCCAGTCGGGCGCGGGCCGCATCGTCAGTCCGGCCGCGAACCCGGGGCTGTGATCGACGTCGCCCAGGTGATTGCGGATCACGAAGTGGTCGGCCAGCCCGAGCGTGGCCCGGAGCGTGCCCCCCAGCCGCGCGTAGTACTCGCTGTAGACCGAGCCGGTCAGTTGGTGGTGGTAGAGCCAGGGTTCGTCCGGGTTCATCCGCTTCTTGA
>VGIY01000546.1 GCA_016867695.1 Candidatus Eiseniibacteriota bacterium
CTCGCCGATCTGGGCCGGGAGGCTCGCGGGGCGCGGCAGGCGGCCGCCGGCGGCCCGCGATACGTCACCGCCTGCGGGCTGTGCCGCTGGTGGGATGAAGACGATGTATAGGGTCAACCTCTACCGGGGACACGGGCGCCGCCGGCTGGCGACGCGGCGGCGCGCCTGGCAGGCGGCGGCATGGAGTGGCCTCATGGGGCTGGTCGCGCTGCTCGTCGCCGGGCTGGCGGTCGGTTCGCTCCTGCTCAGCGAGCGCCTGCGGCTAGCGCGCGAGTTGGCCTCACGCCTCGAGGCCCGGAGCGAGCCGGGGGGGCGGGCCGACCTCGGACCGGCGGAGGAGCTGGCCGCCGCGCGCCGCGGGCGGATCGACTGGGCGCCCAAGCTCGCCGCGGTCGCCGAGCGGATCGAGGCCGACTTGGCGCTAGCGCGCATCGAGTGCCACTCGGCGTCGCGCAACACCCCCGCCCGCCTGGTCCTGACCGGCCGCGCCCGCCCGGCCGGGGCCGAGGTGGAGATCGCCGGGCGCGTCATGGCCAGGCTGGGCGAGGATCCGCGGATCACCGAGGACTTCCCGGGCGTGCAGATCGAGGCGCTGCCGGGGGATCGGGCGAGCGAGATCACGCTGGTCTGCAGGCGGCCGGGGGGCGAGCCATGATCGCGCCCCCGCGCCCGGTGTCGCGCCCGCCGCTGATCCTCCTCCTGGCGGCCGGCCTGCTCGCCGCCGGCCTGCTGATCGACGCGGCCCTGGCGCGCCCGCGGCTGAGGGAGCTGCGGCGCCTGACCGAGCGCCGGACCGAGGTCCTCTTGCAGATGGCCCGGGACATCGAGCGGGACAGCCGGGCCCGCCGGCTCGCCCGGCTCCTGGGGGCCGAGGACCTCGCGGCCGCCTACGCGGCCTATCCGCGCGGCGACGCGCCGAGCTTCATCGCCCAGGCCCTCGAGCGGGCGCGCCTCGAGCGTCTGGAGCTGACCGTGGGCGCGACGGTCGCCGAGGGGCGGCTCCGGCGCGCCGACCTGCAGGTGCGCGCTCGCGGCTCCTACGCGCGCATCCTGGATCTCGTCCGGGAGCTCGAACAGGGCCCGCGGCTCGTCCGCATCCGCACGCTGATGATCCAGACCGAGCCCGAGTCGGCCACGCTGACCGCGCAGTGGAGCCTGTCGGTCTACGACATCGCCGGGGAGCCTTGACCATGGACGACCGCCCGCCCGCGCCGCGCCTCTTCTCGTTAGGCATCCCCGCCCTGGCCCTGGTCGCGCTGCTCCTCGGCCTGCGCAATCACCAGGTGGTCGGCGCCGTCCTCTCCCGCGGCGAGCCGGCCGTGCTCGAGATGCAGGGCAACGGCCGGGGGACCGACGGCGACATCGCCGAGCTGGCCCGCCGCGACAGCCTGGTCGCCGCGGCGTCGGCCGGCAACCGCGACCCCTTCCGCCCCCGGGCGCCGGCCGCCGCGGAGTCGCCGGGGCGCGGCGCCGGCGCGGCGCGCCCGCGCGAGGAGCCGCAGCCCGCGCCGCCGCCCCGGATCAGCTCGCTGCTCTACGACGACGTGCGCCCGAGCGTGCAGCTGCGCATCGGCCCGGAGACATCGGGATGGCTGCACGAGGGGGAGATCTTCCACGAGTGGACCGTGATGCGCATCACACCGACGACCGTCACGCTGGCCTCCGGCGAGCGGACGGTGGTCCTGCCCTGAACCGAGGAGGCTGGAGATGACAGCGACACGCGCGCGGCGGACGGCGATCTGGCTACTGGGCGGCCTGGCGCTGGCCCTGCTCGGACCGCCCCCGGCGGAGGCGGTCGATCCCGGCGGCGGCACCTTGATCTCGCTCGACGCCGACAGGGCGCCGATCAAC
>VGIY01000547.1 GCA_016867695.1 Candidatus Eiseniibacteriota bacterium
CGACCACGACCAGAAGCACTGCTGTCCTCATGATGCCATTCCTCCTTCTTGCCTGTGAACCCGGGAGAAGCGTCTTCGCACTTCTACCGATGCCAGACACTTGACAGCGGCCAGCCGAACCCGCGGCTCGCTTCTCCCACTGCGAGTGCCGAATCCGAAGGTCCTGCTCTCTCTCACCGAACCATCCGGACCGGCTCGCGCACGGGATCCAGGCCCGAAGCCTGTCCGCTCCGCACACCGAACCCACGCGAATCATTATAGGTATCGCCCGGCCGATCGGTCAAGATCTTTCCAGTCGGCTGGGTTGCCTAACCCCTTGGAAAAACATCGGACTCCGCCCGTCGCTTCGGGGCATCAGGGTTGCATGACTCCCCCCGATGGCTGAAGTCGGCCGGAAACCCCCGGCTCCCGGGCGGGTGTCCAGGCCTTGCGGCGGATGCCGGCCATCGGGTATGAGGGAGGCAGTCGAATTCCGACCGAACCGGGAGAAGAAGGAGGCAAGGCATGCGGAGGCTTCTGTTGGGGGTGATCCTGGCGGCGCTGTCCGCCGGAGGGGGCGCGATGGCGGAGACGGGCGGCCAGGCGGCGAAGGCGGACGATCACCCGATGGTGGCGCTCGAGACCTCGATGGGCAGGATCGTCCTGCGTCTCTATCCGGAGAAGGCTCCGCTGACGGTGGCCAACTTCCTGGAGTACGTGGAGGCGGATTTCTTCAACGGCACGATCTTCCACCGCGTGGTGCCCAACTTCGTCATCCAGGGCGGCGGCTTCACCGAGACGATGTCGCGCAAGGAGACGCGGCCGCCGATCAGGAACGAGGCGGCCCGTGGGCTCAAGAACAAGCAGTACACGATCTCGATGGCCCGCACCGGCGACCCGCACAGCGCCACTTCGCAGTTCTTCATCAGCCTGCGCGACAACACGGAGTCGCTCGATCCCCATCCCGAGGACCCCTCTCGCCAGTGGGGCTACTGCGCCTTCGGCGAGGTGGTCGAGGGGCAGGCGGTCGTCGACGCGGTCGGCAAGGTGAAGACCGAGACACGCGCCGGGATGAAGGACGTCCCCGCGGTCCCGGTCCTGATCAATACGGCCAAGGTGATCCGCCCCGAAGCGCCCGAGGACGGGAAGACCGGATCCTAGTGGGGCTCAGCGCCCGGTGAACTTCGCCAGCTGCCCGGCCAGGCCGCTGCGCGCCGCGCGCAGATACTCCAGCTCCGCCAGCGCCTCCTGGCGTCGGCCCTGCGTGGCCAGGAGCACGCCCAGGTTGTAGTGCGCGTTCCCCATCTGCGGGTCCAGGACCAGCGCCTGGCGGAACGCGCGCTCGGCGTCCGCGCTCTTCTTCTGCAGGTAGTAGATGCCCCCCAGGTTGACGTGCAGCTGGGCGTTGCCCGGATCGAAGCCGATCGCCTCGAGATAGACCTCCTCGGCTTTCCCGTAGAGTCCCTGCATGTGCAGATTGGAGCCCAGGTAGAGGTGGGCGCGCGAGTTGCGCGGCTCGAGCGCCAGCGCCCGGCGGTGCAGCGCCTCGGCCTGCTCGTACTGCCCCTGGCCCTGAAGGGCCATGCCCCACTCCAGCAGCGCCGCCGCCGGCCTAGGATCCTGCTCAGCGGCGCGGGTGAGCAGGGGGACCGCCTCGGCGAAGCGCCGAGCGCGCCCGAGGGCCCCGCCCAGGGCCTGAATTGACTCGGGCGCCTGCCCTCGGGCCCAGGCGGGCGCCTGCCGGCCGGCCAGGGCGCTCAAGGGGCCGCCCGTCTCCGGCGAGGCGAGCATGGCGAAGAGGCGCTCGATGGGCACGGCCGCGCTCGCCGTAGTCATGCCGTCGGAGAGGACATGGACGATCCCCAGGAC
>VGIY01000548.1 GCA_016867695.1 Candidatus Eiseniibacteriota bacterium
TTGGCTCCCCGCTGCGGTACACCGCGGATGACGGGCCCGGCCGGCGGGTGACGGCCGGAGACTGCTGCGGCGTGAGCGTTGCAGCGGCGGGATTGGAGCGGAGGCGTCCTCCTCCGGATTCGTTTCGAGTTACTCAAGATCCTGAGTTGTCTTGCTCAATGCCTTGAGCAAACCGCCACGCCGACCAAGCACCCGCGCGGGCGTCGCGGCGCTTACCAGGCGCCTGCCAGGCGCTCGCGAGAACCGCGGTGGTTCATCCGGATCATCCCCGGGCCGCGTCGGCCCGCAGCCCCCTGAACCCGCACGCCTCCAGCCACGCGCAGGTCTCGTCGAGCCTCGGCTCCGGCGGCACGAAGACGACCGTGCCATCCCGCCCCCGCGTCAGCAGCACCCGATAGGCGTTGCGGCGAAGCTGCATGGCATCGACGACCTTGGCGCCCCGCTTGTACCCGCGCGCCCACTCGTTCGACCAGCGGCGATCGATGCGGGCGAGATCGGTGCCCCAGGCGAGGATCGCGAGGTCGAGCTCGAGGCCCTGGGCCGCGAACTCGGTCGCCACCTCGCGCAGCCGGCAGCAGGAGTCGGGCTCATCGGGATCGGCGTTGTACCAGGGACCCACGCGAAGCTGTTTCGTCGTCTGGAAGCTGTTGTCGACGCCGAATGCGAGCAGGTCCTTGTCCTTGGACGACGCCAGCAGCCCGTAGCGGGCGAGCGGGGACTTGCCGTAGCGATCGCGCGCGTAGCGCCTGGCGAGCTCGAGGTCGCGCGTCAGCAGGAACCGGTGGCCGCCGCGGCGGAGCTCATCGCCGAGATCCCGCGGCGCGCCGCCCGGCTCGCCGTCCTCGAGCAGCCCTTCGACGAACTCGTGCACCTTGGGCGTCAGGTGGTAGCGGATCTCGGTGTCGAGGTTGAAGCTCATCTCCCACGATGTCGCGAGCCCGGCGAACTCCTGCTCGAGATGCGCGGGCGCGTGGATCGTCCACTCGGCGCGGCGCGGGGACTGCTCGATCGCGCGGCGCCACTGGGCGATCCCGCCCTCCTCGCCGACGTGGATCTCCTGGCCGCCGCCGATCAGGCCGACGACCACGCACCACTCGGGCACGCGCTCGGCGAACTCGACGAACCACTCGGGCTCGGTCTTGCCCTGCGCGCCGGCGGCGTGCGTGTCGGCCATCTTTTCGGCGTCGAAGGCGCGCTGGGCCTCGTCGAAGATGAGCAGGTGCTCGGGCGGGATCCGCGTCGCCCGGCCCGAGTAGGCCTTGACGTAGTCCTTGACGCCGCGCACGAACGTCCGCCCGCCGCCTCCGCTGCCCTTGAGAGCATCCTGCAGCACCAGGACCAGCGGTCCGTTGCCGGAAAGGAAGACCGCCGGCGCCGACGGCTTCCCGCTCGCGCGCTCGACGGCGAGGCGGTCGAGATCGGGGTCGTGGGCCACGCGCAGCCCGACGAGCGTCTTTCCCGACCCGGGGACGCCGGTCACGAGCACGAGGCGTCGCGTGCGCGTCGCCGCCGCATCGCGGGCGATCTCGAGGATCCGGTTCACGGCCGGGTCCGTCGCCGCCCGCGCCCGCTTGATGAAGGGGAGAGACTTCTTGTGGAAGAGCTCGCGCGCCGCGGCGACGAGCGTCGGCATCGGGCGGTAGGCGTCCTCGCGCAGGAACTGCTCCGGCGTGAGCGGAGGCATCGCGGCAGGGCGCGAGAGGTCGAGCAGGAGCCGATCGAGCCCCTCCGGGCCGACGACGAAGACGTCGTCGATGCGCGCGCGCTCGGCCGAGGCCCGCGTCGGCACGAGGACCGCATGAACGGGCCGCTCGTGGCAGTCGGCGTGATAGGCCCTCAAGTCCCG
>VGIY01000549.1 GCA_016867695.1 Candidatus Eiseniibacteriota bacterium
TGCCTCCAGCGCCTCCCGGCCGGCGAGCTCGGCCTTGGCGGCGGTCGAGATGATCCCCGTGCCCAGCGGCTTGGTCAGGATCAGCCGGTCGCCCGGCCGGATGCCCCGGTTGGCGAGGATCCTCCGGGGGTGGACGAGTCCGCTGACCGATAGGCCGTACTTCAACTCCGGGTCCTCGACGCTGTGGCCGCCGACCAGCGCGACCTCCGCCTCGCGGAGCTTCGCCAGGCCCCCGGCCAGGATCTCGCGCAGGATCTCCAGCGACAGCGCCTGCGAGGGGAAGCAGACGATGTTCATGGCGCAGAGGGGCCGCCCCCCCATGGCGTAGACGTCGCTCAGCGCGTTGGCGGCGGCGATCTCCCCGAAGAGCCGCGGGTCGTCGACGATCGGCGTGAAGAAGTCGAGCGTCTGGATGAGCGCCAGTTCGTCGTTCAGCCGGTAGACGCCGGCGTCGTCCGCCGTCTCGAACCCGACGAGCAGGTTCGGGTCAGGGCTGCGCTCGAGCCCCCGCAGCGCCTGGGCCAGGACCCCCGGCCCGAGCTTCGAAGCTCACCCCGCGCCGGCGACGCACTGCGTCAGCTTCGGCCGCTGATCGTTCCCTTCCGCCATGAGGACCAGCATGGGCCAGAGCGGGGGAGACCGGCAAGGGGAGGATGTTCGGGCGGAGGATGCCCCCGGATTCGGCCAGCGGGCGCCCCCCGCCGGGCGCCCGGCCTTCCGGCGGCGGCGACGCCATCATGGCGCTCGCCTCCGCCCCCAACTAGCTGTTGACCGATTCGCGCGGGGACGCCTAGACTCGCCGCTTGTTTCAACCCGCGCCCCGCCGCGGGAGGGTGCGGGAGCCTTCCCCCGTCGGGTGAGGGCTCGGTTCGGCGCCGCCGGCCTCCCCGGGCGGACGGGAAGGAGCGACGGTCGCGCCGGAGCCGCGGGCAGGCCGGGGGCGCCGACGGTCTGGCCGCCGGGGGCTTGGGACGATGGACAGGCCAGCCGCAGGCGAAGAGCAGGGCGAGCAGCGCGGGGAGGGCATCCGGGCGCGCCTCGGCGCGCCGTCGCGCCCCGTGCAGTCGCTGCTGCTCTTCCTGATGTTGAGCGCCTTCTGGTTCGTCCTCTCGGGCAAGATCGGCGTTCCCTACTTCGCCATGATGGCGCTGGCCGTGGGCGCCGTCGTCGCCATGATCCGCGATCACCCCTTCGGGCGCCGCGATCCGAGCGCGCCCTTCCGTCCCGCCGTGCTGCCCCGCGCCATCTTCCACCTGGTGCGCTACCTGCTCTGGCTCGTCTGGAGCATCGCCCGGGCCAACATCGACGTCGCCCGCCTGATCCTCTCGCCCAGGATGCGCGTCGACCCCCGCCTGCTCACCTTCCAGTGCGGGCTGGCCGGCCCGGTGCCGCAGGTGATCATGGGCAACTCGATCACGCTGACGCCGGGGACCCTGACCATCGACATCCGCGACGGCCGCTTCCTCGTCCACGCCCTGGTGCCGGCCAGCGCCGCCTCCATCGCCAGCGGCGAGGTGCAGCGGGCGGTCGGCAGGCTCTACAGCGACACCCCCGGCGAGGCGCCGACGCTGCACTGGCACCACTCCATCACGGAGATCGAGCCGTGAACCCGGCGCCCTTGTTCCTCGGCCTGGCGATCTTCATCGCCCTCCTGATCGCGGTGAACTTCTACCGCGTCCTCGTCGGGCCGACGATCTTCGACCGGCTGCTGGCCGTCGGGCTGGTCGGCAGCAACGCGCTCCTGCTCATCGTGCTCATCGGGTTCCTGTACGAGCGGGCCGACATGTTCCTCGACCTGGCGCTGACCTACGCGATCCTCAACTTCATCGGCGTCCTGGCGCTCGGC
>VGIY01000550.1 GCA_016867695.1 Candidatus Eiseniibacteriota bacterium
CTTCATGGGCGCCGGCGTCGTCCTCCACGCCACGGCGCGCAGCAAGCTCACCGAGCTCGGCGGCCTCGGGCGGTTCATGCCCTGGACGGTGGCGCTCTACCTGGTCGGCGCCTTCTCGATCTCGGGCTTCCCGCTCTTCAGCGGCTTCGTCAGCAAGGCGGTGACCGTGGACGCCGCGGCGAAGCTCGGCCGCGACGGCGTCGTCCTGCTCCTCCACCTCGCCTCGATCGGCACATTCCTGAGCACGACGCTCAAGCTGCCCTACTTCACCTGGTGGGGGCCGCGGCGCGCCTACGAGCTGGTGCCGATCCCCTGGAACATGACCGCCGGCATGGCCCTGGCGGCGGGGTTGAACATCTTCCTGGGCGTCTATCCGCAGGCGCTATACGCCATCCTGCCCTACCCGCTCGACTATCATCCCTACACGCACTCGCACCTGGTCAAGTCGGCCCAGCTCCTCGGGTTCACGTTCCTCGCCTTCTGGCTCCTGCGCTCCCGGATGGGCGGCAAGCCGCGCATCACGCTCGACACCGACTGGCTCTACCGCCGTCCGGCCGGACTCGCCTACAGGCTGACCGTCGTCACCGTCGATCGCCTCTTCGGCGGCGTCGAGGCGCTGGTGCTGCGCATGGCCGAGCCGCTGCGGGCCCTGCTCGCCAACCCGCACAAGCCCGCGGGCGGCCTGCTGCGGACGATCGCGCGGCTCGACTTCCCGATCGGGGGCGCCGATCCGGAGCCGGCGTGCTTCGATGTTTCGCGCTACCGCTTCAGCACCGGGGGCGTCCTCTTCGTCCTGCTCCTGGTCTTCGCCCTGCTCCTCGCCGGGGCGCTGCTGGTCGCGTGAGACGATCCCCGCCGCGCGCGCCGGGGGCGCCCCGCCCGCGGCTGCGGGAGGCTATCCGCCGGCGCTCAGGAGCAGGCGCAGCCGGGTAAGGGCGGGCTCGCCGGGCTCCCCTTCCGCGCTTCCCTCTCGCCGGCTTCGAGCGTGATCGACCGAGACGCCGAACCAGGTCAGGCTTCCGGCTCGATAGCGCGCCTCGAGACCGATCTGCGCCGTTCGCCCGACCGGCTCGGCCAGCGTCCAGGCCGGCGCATCGCCGCACCCGGGGGTCTCCGTCGAGGCGCAGCCCGCTCGCCCCGGCGTCCAGGGCCTGCCGATCTCGCCCGCGCCCTTGCGCACGACGCGCAGCCAGGCGGCGGCGCTCCAGCGACGGGTGGCGATCGCCCCGCAGCGCAGGAGCAGCGCCTCGACGTCGGGGCCCCGGGCATAGCCGAGCGGGCGGCCCTGATGCTCCCAGTCGCAGCGGCAGAGATCCTGGTAGTAGACCGAATAGGTGTAGTTCGACACCCGCGTGTACTCGGCGCCGAGCGTCCAGTCCCAGCCGCGCCAGGCGGGAGCGAAGGTGCCGCCGATCTGGAACCCGCCGCGCGTCGGCATGTCGGCCGTCTCCGTGGCGATGTCGTCGGCGAGCAGCTCGGCGTAGAGCATCAGCCCGGGACGCGGGCGCCACATCAGGTCGAGGCTCCAGAGGATGTTGTTGCGCAGGAAGTTCTCGGTGGAGTCGGAGGGCTCGTCCTGCATGGCCAGCCTCTCGACCAGCGTGTAGGGGAGGATCCCCGAGAGGTAGAGCGGACCCGGCGAGTCGGCCTGATAGCGCGCGCCCTCGGAGAGAGAGAGCGCCAGGTCGGGATGCACGTTCCACAGGAGCCGGTGGGCCGAGACATAGCGCCGGCGCGCGGGATTGCTCGAGGTCGCCTGCCGGGCCGCGTGCGCCTGGGTGGCGCCGGTGAAGGCGAGGAAACGCAGGCGGTCGCCGAGGCGGATCTGATGCTCGACGAAG
>VGIY01000551.1 GCA_016867695.1 Candidatus Eiseniibacteriota bacterium
CACGGTGAGACGGGAATAGATGAAAGCCATCGCGCGAGCACTCTGGGGAGCGGCGCTCCTGGCGCTGGCCGGGAGCGCCGCCGTCGCCGACGAACCCTCGTCCGCGGATGCCCCGGGACGCCTCGTCGGACGCGTCGTCGCGTCCGACGACGCCGAGGCGCTGCCCTACGCCAACATCCAGGCCTACCGCCTGGTGTCGGCGGCCGATTCGATCGGCTACCGCGTGGCCGGCGTCTTCGCCGCTCCACCCGACGGGCGCTACGAGCTCGACCTGCCGCCCGGGCTCTATCGCCTTCACGCCGGGCACGTCGCCTGCCGGCCGGCGGGGCGCCGCGGGGTGCGGATCACGGCGGGAAGGACGGAGACGATCGACCTGGCGCTGCCCCGCGCGCTGCTCGCCGCGGCCCCGGTCACGGTCACCGCCCGCCGGGCGCGCGACACGGAGGCGGCGGTCCTGCTCCAGCAACGGCAGGCGGCCGCCGTTTCCGACGCCATCAGCGCCGAGCAGATCAGGAAGACCACCGACGGCAGCGCCGCCGAGGCCCTGCAGCGGGTTTCCGGCGTCTCGACCGTCGGCCAGCGCTACATCTTCGTCCGCGGCCTTGGCGAACGCTACAGCGCCACCCTGATTAACGGCTCTCCGGTCGGCAGCCCGGAGCCGAACAAGAAGGTCGTGCCCCTGGACCTGATCCCCTCCGCGCTGCTGGACCAGATCTTCATTCAGAAGGCCTACACGCCAGACCAGCCCGGGGAATTCGGCGGCGGCACCGTGAACATCCGCACCCGCGGGATCCCCGACCGGCGCGTCTGGTCGCTCGGTGTGACCAGCGGAGCCGACGAGGGGACGACCGGCGCGTCGATCCAGCGCTACGGGGGAGGGCGCTGGGACTTCCTCGGCTTCGACGACGGGACGCGCGGCATTCCCAAGCCGGTGCTCGAGCTCGCCGGCGACTCGCCCGTGAAGCCGCGGGGCGTCGGCAGCACGGGCGGCTTCACGAGCGACGAGATCGAGAGCATGGGGGAGTCGTTCAACAAGGTCTGGTCGGGGCAGGCGCGCCCCGCGCCCCCGCCCTACGGCGTCAGCGTCTCCTTCGGCAACCGCTGGACCCCGTTCGGCCGCCCCCTGGGCCTGCTTCTCGGCGGCGTGCTGAAGAACTCCTTCTCCAGGACCGAGCACGAGGAGAACAGCTACGAGCCGGGGGAGGGGGGCATGCTGGCCCCGCGCACGGCCTACGACGTGGCCACCTCCACCGCCAAGACGCAGCTCGGGCTGCTCGGCGATCTCGGCTGGCGGCCGGAGGAGCACACGACGCTCAAGCTGACTTCCTTCTACAATCGCGCCTCGGAGGACGAGTATCGCTTCTACGAGGGGCTGAACACCGATCATGGCTCCATCAGGCGCAGCACGCGGCTGCGCTTCCTGGCCCGCGAGATCTGGTCCTCGCAGCTCGCAGCACAGCACGCGCTGCCGCTGATTCCCGGGGGGGGACTCGATTGGCAGGTCACCTACTCGCGCGCCGCCATGGACGAGCCCGACCGCCGCGAGTACCAGTACGAGTGGCGCGAGCGGCACAATGAGGACGATGAGGACGAGGGGGAGGGGTCGCCGCAGGCGCCGCGCGGGCAGTGGGAGCTGAGCACGCGCAGCCTCAGCCAGGGGCTGACGCGGATCTTCGGAGAGCTCGCCGAAGAGGAGCGCGGGGCCGGGTTCGGCTTGACCCTGCCCCTGCCGCGAACCGGCGCCGGCGAGGGGAGGCTCCGGCTCGGCTACCAGCAGTCGTTCAAGTCCCGCGACGTCGCCTATCGACGCTTCGCCTTCGTGCCGCCGACGAGCGGCTGGA
>VGIY01000552.1 GCA_016867695.1 Candidatus Eiseniibacteriota bacterium
CGAAGGCCGTTCCCGCGGGCAGCGCGTCCATGACGACGACGTTGCGCGCGTCGGCCGTGCCGCTGTTGCGGTAGGTGATCGTGTAGCTGATCCTCTCGCCCGGGCGCGCCACCGGCCGGTCGCTGGTCTTCTCGATGCGCACGTTCGGCAGGCCGGCCAGGACTCGCGAGACATCGGAGGCGCGCACCAGGCCGCCGCGCTCGTCGATGCCCAGGGCGTGGGCGCGGTTCTCGATCGCCTCGCCGTCGACCAGCTGCTTGTCGATCCGCGCGCGGACGAGCACTTCCCAGCTCTCCACCGGGTGGAGCTGGGCGATCGTCCAGTAGACGCGCGTCTCGGCGTCGTCGACGACCACCGAGTCGGGGGACTGGTCGCACTCGAGATAGCGCAGGCCGGCGGGCATGTAGTCGATGACCGTCACCGGCACCAGATCCTGCTGGCCAGTATTGACAACCTGCACGTGGTAGGCGATTTCCGTGCCCCGGGTGGCCAGACCGCCGGTCGCGTCGGCCCACTTGAGCAGCTGCACGCCCGCGCGGCGCGGGTGGATCGGCAGCCGCTCGTCGTCCTCGTCGCTCACGACGCGGCCGCCGGGATCGAGCGCCGTGACCGTGGCGATGTTCGCCAGCGTGTCGACCGCGGCGTTGCCGACCAGGCTCGAGGAAGCCAGGAAGGTCGCCCGGATCTCCTCGAAGCCCCCGACCGGCAGCGCGGCCATCGTCCAGACGGCCTCGCCCTCCCCCGCCCCGGCGAAGGCGACGCGGGTGTTGTTGAAGTTCGACTGCCGGTAGGACAGCCCGGCGGGGATCGGATCGACCAGGCGCACGTCGTGCAGCGTGGCGCTGCCGGCGTTGCGCACGGTGAAGAGGTAGGTGACATGCCCGCCCGGCACGACCTCGGAGACGAGCGCGCTCTTGGCCAGGCCGATCGCCGCACCCTCGCCCGCCAGCGGCAGGGCGTCGGAGTCGCTGTCCGTGACCAGCCGCTCGAGGATGTTGTAGCCGCGGGCGTGGGCGGTGTTGACCACCAGGCTGTCGAAGAGCGTCGCGTTCTCGGCCGCGCGGCAGCTCAGCCGCATCTGCTCCAGCGCCCCCTGGGGCAGCTCGTTCAGCGACCAGGTCACCACCTCGCGGTCGAGGCCGGGGAGCAGCTCGCGCGTCTCGGTCACCCGCAGCGCGTCGTAGCCCGTCGATTGCACGCTCAGACCGGCCGGCAGCGTGTCGGCCACGGAGACCGTGAAGAGGTCCTCGTCGCCGCCGTTGGTCAGCGTCAGCAGATAGGTCACCGTGCCGCCGGGCATCAGGACGCCCGTCGTCGCCAGCTTGTTCAGGCGCAGCGCCGGGGCGATGTCGGCCACCGGCGTCTCCTCGAAGTCGCTGTCGGTGAAGTGCTCGCCGAAACGGTCCCAGGCCTCGATCGAGGCGACGTTGACGACCGGGTCGTCGAGGTTGCGCCGGTCGCGCTCGGCGCGCAGGCGGACGGTGATCGTCTCGGTCGCGCCCAGCGGCAGCGAGGCCACGGTCCAGATCGGCTGGGTCCGATTGCCGCCGAAGGAGAGCACGCGCGGATCGTAGACCGAGCTGACGTAGCTCATGCCGACGGGCAGGTGCTCGCGCAGGTAGGCCTTGACGATGTCCCGGTTGCCGGTGTTGGTGATCTGGATGGTGTAGAGGAACTCCTGGCCGGGCACGATGACCGGCGCGTTAGTGAACTTCTGGATCGTCACCCGCGGCGAGGCGAGCTGGACCGTCATGCACTCGACCGCCTCGTCGGAGACGGTCTCTCCGCCGGGGGCCAGCGCCGTCACCTGGGCGCTGTTGCAGAAGGGATCG
>VGIY01000553.1 GCA_016867695.1 Candidatus Eiseniibacteriota bacterium
CGAGCGTCTGCTCGATGGCGCGCCGGATCCGCCCCGGGCTCGGGATGTAGCCCGGCTCACGGCCGAAGTAGGGGGTGACGAGGTCGTACCCGGTCACGCGCTTGACCGGCGCCTCCAAGTGGAGGAGCGCCTGGTCGTTGATGCGGGCGACGATCTCGGAGGCGACGCTGAAGCTCTTGACCGCCTCCTGCACGACCACGCAGCGCCCGGTCGCCTTGACCGAGCCGATGATCGTGTCGCTGTCCATCGGCGAGATCGTCAGCAGGTCGATCACCTCGATCGTCACGCCGCGGGCGCCCTGGACCTCCCGGACCGCCTTGAGCGCGAAGGGCATCATTGCCCCCCAGGCGACGACCGTCAGGTCCTTGCCCGGCTGCGCGATCTGCGCCCGGCCGATCTCGAGCACCTCTTCGTCCTCGGGCACTTCCTCGCGGAAGGCGCGGTAGGAGCGCTTCGGCTCCATGAAGACGACCGGGTCGGGATCGCGGATCGCCGCCAGGAGCAGCGCGCGCGCGTTGCGCGGCGAGGAGGGGATGACGACCTTCGTGCCGGGGAAGTGCGCGTAGGTCGCCTCCGGGCTCTCGGAGTGGTGCTCCAGCGCCCGCACGCCGCCGCCGTAGGGCATGCGCACGACCAGCGGCACCGACCACTGCCCGAGCGAGCGCTGGCGCAGGCGCGAGGCGTGGCCCTGGAGCTGCGGCACGATCAGGTAGGAGAAACCGCAGAACTGCATCTCCGCGACCGGGCGCAGCCCGGCGGCCGCCATGCCGAGCGCGGTGCCGAAGATCCCCGACTCGGCCAGCGGCGTGTCCATGACGCGCTCGGCGCCGTACTTGGCGATCAGCCCGTCGGTCACCCGGAAGACGCCGCCGTCCACGCCGACGTCCTCGCCGAGGAGGACGACGGAATCGTCGCGGGCCATCTCCTGGTCGAGGGCGAGGTTGAGCGCCTGGACCATGTTCAGTCTCGGCATCGTCGGCCTCCCTGCCGCCATCCCCGGGGCCCCGCGGGCCGCGGGCGGCGGGTCTATGGCTGTTGCGCGTCGAGCTTGAGGTTTTCGAGATACTCCGCGCGCTGGGCTTCGATCTCGGCGTGTCGCGTGCCGTAGACATGGTCGAAGAGCAGGTCGGGCCGGAAGTCGGTCTGCGCCTCGAACTCCCGGACGACGGCGTCCTCCCGCTCCTTCAGCTCCTGGTCGAGCTTCGCCTGCCGGGCGTCGTCCCAGAGGCCGCGGCCCTCGAGGTACCTGCGGAAGCGGGGGATCGGATCGCGCTTCCAGGCGGCCTGCTCCTCCTCCTCGCTGCGGTACTTCCTCGGGTCGTCGGCGGTCGTGTGCATCATCAGGCGATAGGTCACCGCCTCGATCAGCGTGGGCCCCTCGCCGCGGCGGGCGCGCTCGAGCGCCTCGCGCGAGGCGACGATCATCGCCAGCACGTCGTTGCCGTCGACCTGGACGCCGGGGATGCCGGCGGCGATGGCCTTCTGGGCGATCGTCGCCGCGGCGGTCTGCATGCGGCGGGGCACCGAGATCGCCCACTGGTTGTTCTGGACGATGAAGACGACGGGCGCCTTCCAGACCCCGGCGAAGTTGAGAGCCTCGTAGAAGTCCCCCTGGGAGCTGCCGCCGTCGCCGCAGAAGGTGACCACGGCGGTGTCCTGCTCCTTCCGGTACTTGAGGGCGTAGGCGACGCCGACCGCGTGGAGCACCTGGGAACCGACGATGATCGAGATCGGCAGCACCTGATGGCGGGCGTCGGGGATCAGGTTGCCTTCCTCGTAGCCGTTGTGGAAGACGAGGCTGTTGATCGCCGGCTCGCCGCGCCACA
>VGIY01000554.1 GCA_016867695.1 Candidatus Eiseniibacteriota bacterium
GAGCGTCTGATCCTGCGCGTTCCTCGCGCGCTCTGGGTCCCGCTCGATTCGCTGCCTCCCGTGCTCATGGCCCCCGGCGGGAGCGCGCCGGAGGCGGGAGGCGGCCGGTGAACGCGGGCCGAGCCGACGCCGGGCGCCTATCGTGGAAGGCGGCGCGACCCTGGCTGCTGGTCGGCCTGGTCGCGGTCCTGCCCTTCCTGAACGCGCTCCCCTGCGGGTTCGCCTACGACGACGGCGCGATCATCCTCGGCAATCCGGCGGTCGACGCGGCCGCTCCCTGGTGGCGCAGCCTGGCCTCCCCCTACTGGCCGGCCGAGCAGCGCGCGGGCCTCTACCGGCCCCTGACGCTCCTCACCTACAGACTGCAGCGCGGCATGACAGGAGACGCGCCGCTGCCCTTCCATCTCGCCAATGTGCTCTTCCACGCGGGCGCCGCGCTGCTGTCGCTGGCCCTGCTGCGCGCGCTCTGGCCCCGCCGCGGCGGCCTGGCGTGCGCCGGCGCGCTGCTCTTCGCCGTGCACCCCCTGCACACGGAGGCGGTGACCGGCGTCGTCGGCCGGGCGGAGATCCTGGCGGCGCTCGGCGGACTGGGCGGCTACCTCGTTTGGCTCCGGGCCGACGCCCGCCCGCGCCGCGCCCTGGGCTGCGCGCTGCTCTTCGCCCTGGCCGCGGCCGCGAAGGAGAGCGCCGCCGCCTGGCTGCTCGTCCTCGCCGCCCATCGTGCCGGGCTCTTCGGCGACGGCCGCGGCTATCGCTCCCTCGCCGCGGCTCGGGGCGGAAGCCGCGTGGCGCTGGGCGCCGCCTGGATGGTCGACGGCGGCGTCCTGGCCGGCTTCGCGCTCTACGCAGCGGCGCGCCTGGCCGTCCTCGGAACGCTCTTCCCTCCCCTCGCCGTCGGCATGGCGGACAACCCCCTCTTCCACGCCGACCTGCCGACGCGCCTCTTCACGGCCGCCAAGGTGCTCGTCCTGGGCGCCGCCCTGGTCGTCGCCCCGGTGCGTTTGAGCGCCGACTACTCCTTCGACGCCATCGCCCTGGTCCGCGGCCCCTGGCCGGGCCTCCTCTGGGTCGCGGCCCTCCTCGCGCCGTTCGCGCTCGCCTGGATCTGGCGCGCCGGGCGCGGCGCCGTCATGCCCCCCCTGCTCCTCTACGCCCTGCTCGTCCTCCCGGTCTCGAACCTGGTCGCCCCCATCGGCACGATCTTCGGCGAGCGGCTCCTCTATCTGCCCTCCCTCGGGCTCATCGCCGCCGCCGCCGCCGCGACGGCGACGGGACTCGAGCAACTGCGCCGCCCCCGCCTCGGCATCCTCCTGCTCGCCGCGGCCCTGCTCCTGCTCGCGGTGCGCACCTGGGACCGCAATGCCGTCTGGCGGGACGATGCCGCGCTCTTCGCCGCCACCGTGCGCGCCCAGCCGCGCAGCGTGAAGGCGCAGACCAACCTCGGGGCGCTGCTGGCGCGCCGCGAGGACTGGGAGGCCGCGGAAGCGCGCTACCGGGAGGCGCTGCGCATCCTGCCCGGCTACCCCGCCGCGCAGAACGGCCTCGGCCATGTCCTCCTCATGCAGGGCCGCCTCGACGAGGCCGAGGCGGCCTTCGAGGAGGCGCTGGCCCTTCACCCCCGCAGCGTCGAGACGCTCGTGCGATTCGGCAACCTGCTCCTGGAGCGGCGCCGCCCCGACGAGGCGCTGGCTCGCTTCGATGCGGCGCTCGCGGCGGCTCCGTTCGCCGGAGCGGCCTGGACGGGGCGCGCCTCGGCCCTCTTCCTGCTCGAGCGGCACGGGGAGTCGGCCGACGCATGGGAGCGGGC
>VGIY01000555.1 GCA_016867695.1 Candidatus Eiseniibacteriota bacterium
CGGCGACCGTGCAGAAGCAATCGCTGTCGATGCGCCGGATCTGCAGGGGCTCGCTGCCGTCGTTGTGCACGGCGATCTCGAAGCGGAGAATCTCGCCCTGGGGGACGGGGCCGAAGTCGAACGACGCCGGCTCGAGGCGCACGAGGGGACCGGCGACGCGCACACCCGTCGCCACGCAGGGAGGCGCCCAGAGCAGGGGCAGCAGCGCCGCCCCGACCGCCCAAGCCGCCCTCCTCGTCATGAGCCGCCCCGATGTGGCATCTTCCCTCCGGCCCCCCTGGCCCGAGCCGTCGCGAGGCAGTATAGAGGGTTCGGGAGGCGTGGTAAACCGGGAGGCGAAGGCGGGCGCGGAGGCGAAGGCGAAGGCGGACGCGGAGACGAAGGTTGCTCGGGCGCGGCGGCGTGCCGACGGGAACCGACGGAGGCGTCATGGGAGAGTGGCGGGATCTGGGCGGATACGCCGTCAAGACGCTCGTGGTCAGCCGCTTCCGGCTCGACGGGGGCAGCATGTTCGGCCAGGTGCCAAAGGCGCTCTGGAGTCGCCATGCCCTCGCCGACGAGCAGAACCGCATCCCGCTCGTCCTGCGCGCCCTGCTCCTCCGCCGGGGGGAAGCGCTCTGGCTGATCGATCCCGGGATGGGCAGCGCCTATTCCGTGGAGGAGGCCGCGCGGCTGGCGGTCGAACCCGGGGGAGGCCTGGCCTCGGCGCTGGCCGTTGCCGGCGTCGATGCGGAACGGGTGACCGACATCCTGCTCACCCATCTTCACTTCGATCACGCCGGCGGCCTGGGCGAGCGGGGACCGGACGGGAGGCTGCGCCCGGCGCTGCCGGGCGCCCGGGTCCACCTGCATCGGACCCAGTGGGAGCGGGCGCACGCGCCCGGGCCCAAGGAGCTGCGCAGCTATCGCCCGATCGACCTCGAGCTGCTCCGCGAGATCGGTCCGCGGCTGATCGACGGGAGCGCCGAGCTGCTTCCCGGCCTGGAAGCGCGCCCGACCGACGGCCACACGCCGGGCCTGCTCCTGGTCACCGTTCGGGGCACGAAGGAGAGCCTCGTCTATCCCTCGGATCTCATCCCGACGCTGGCCCACATCCGCGCGCCCTACACGACCGGCTTCGACATGTGGCCCGAGCGGCTGATGGCCGAGAAGGAGGAGATCCTCTCCGGTGCGGCCGATAGCGGCGCGATCCTGGTTCTCAACCACGATCCCCGGACCGCCGCCTGCCGCGTGCGCCGGGCGCCGAGCGGGTTCGTGGTCAGCGCGAAGGTAGAGCTATAATCCCTTGTCTCGCAAATAGATTGCGTAGCGGCGCCCCGCCGTGGCGGGGGGGCCGGTGCCCGACAGGCGATCAGTGGAAGGCGTCCTCGCCGGTGATCTCCCGGCCGACGATCAGCGTGTGGATCTCGTGCGTCCCCTCGTAGGTGAGCACGCTCTCGAGATTGGCCGCGTGGCGGATCGGCGGGTACTCGAGCGTGATCCCGTTGGCACCCAGCAGCGTGCGCGCGGTGCGCGCGATCTCCAGCGCCGCGCTCACATTGGCGTACTTGGCCAGCGAGACGTGCACGTGGCGGGCGATCCCCGCGTCCTTCATCCGTCCGAGCCTCAGATTCATCAGCCGGCCGCGGGTGATCTCGGAGAGCATCCGGACCAGCTTCTCCTGCGTCATCTGGAAGGCGGCCAGGGGTTTGCCGAACTGCTCGCGCGAGCGCACGTAGTCGAGCGCGCACTCGTAGCAGGCGGCGGCGGCGCCCATCGCGCCCCAGGCGATGCCGTAGCGGGCCTCGTTCAGGCAGCCGAGC
>VGIY01000556.1 GCA_016867695.1 Candidatus Eiseniibacteriota bacterium
TGAGCGACGACCACACCCTGCGCTTCGACATGCCCTTCCCCTTCCAGTACTACGGCCAGACCTTCACCCGCGTCTCGATCTGCTCGAACGGTTGGATCGCCATGGGCGACACGAACATCCAATCGGCGTCGAACGGGCCGATCCCCGATCCGGTCGGGCCGCCCAGCATGATCGCCGCCTTCTGGGCCGACCTGAACCCCGCCGCGCCCGGCAGCGGCAAGGTCTACCAGCGCTACGACGCCACGGGGCGCCGCTACATCGTCGAGTTCAGCGGCGTCGAGCACTACGACGCCAACGGCCTGGGTCCCCCCGAGACCTTCCAGTTCATCCTCTACGATCCCGCCTACTACCCGACGCCGACCGGGGACGGCGAGATCCTGCTCCAGTACAGCCTGGTCAGCCAGACGGACGGCTGCGTCGTGGGCATCGAGGACCAGACCGAGACGATCGGCATCCAGTACCAGGCCTACGGTTCGGTGAACGCGGCGGCGGCGGGCATCCAGGCGGGCCGGGCGATCAAGTTCACGACGGTCGACCCGCAGGCCGCGGGCACGCCGGAGCCGTCCCAGGCGCGCGCCGCGCTGCTCCTGGCCCGGCCGAACCCGGCCCCCGCCGGAGCGCGGATCCACTTCGACCTGCCCGCGGGCGGCGACGCGGCGCTGCGCATCTTCGGACCCGACGGGGCGCTGGTGCGCACGCTCCTGCAGGGGCGCCTGCCGGCCGGCCCGGGAGCCGTCGCCTGGGACGGGCGCGACGATCGGGGCCGCGACCTTCCGGCGGGGGTCTACTTCTACCGCCTGAACGCCCCCGACATCGAGGTCGCGCGCAAGATCGTGAAACCCTGATCCGCCGGCCGGCCCCGCGCGGCCGCGAACCGCAGAGGCTCTCCCCGGGCGACCGGGGAGAGCCTCGCCTCATGGGCGGCGACGCGACGGCCCGCGCATCGCGACCGCCGTCCTCCGCCCCTCACCGCGCCACGCCGGGGCGTCCGAACCGCGCGCGGATCCACTCGCGGACCTTCTTCAACACGGCCGGATCCATCGTCTGCTCGATGCGGCCGTACGCCTCGACGCCGCCCGTCTGCGCCCGCTGGAAGAGGTGATTGAGCCCGGGGAACGAGTGCGTCGTCACGTCCTCGTTGCCGGCCAGCTCCAGGGCGCGGCGGATCTCGGGCAGGTTCTGCTGCGGATCGACCTGCTGGTCGAGATCCCCGCCCAGGGCGAGGACCGGGGTTCTCAGCTCCTTGAGCGCCGGCCGCGGATCGGACGCGACCAGCGAGACGTAGATCGGGCTGCGCAGCGTGCGCAGCTCGCTCCTGATGCGCGCCTCGAGATCCGCGTCGGCGGGCAACCGGCCCTCTCCCGTGGCCATCGCCTCGGCGCGCAGCGCCTTGCGCAGCTCGGCGTGCAGCGCCGCGCTGTCGGCGCCCGCGGCGACGAGCTTCATGATCCCCTCCTGGCTCTTCGCCTTGCGCCGGATGTCGGCCGGTCCGTCTCCGGCGGCGGCGGCGAGCATCTCCGTCTGTCGGACCATGAGCTCGACGCCGGAGACCCCGGGCGAGGCGAGGAGGACGACGAAGGCGACGCTGTCGCTCCCCTGGGCGGCCAGGATCGCGACCAGACCTCCCTGGCTCTGGCCGAGCAGGCCGACGCGCGCCGGGTCGATCTCCGGCCGGCGGCGCAGCAGGCGGGCCGCGGCGTTCGCGTCCCCGGCGAGATCCTCGAGCGTCGAGCGGCCGAGCCTGCCCGTCGAGCCGCCGACGCCGCGGTCGTCCATGCGCAGGACCGCGATCCCGGCGC
>VGIY01000557.1 GCA_016867695.1 Candidatus Eiseniibacteriota bacterium
GTCCGACGACCCGTCATGCCGTGCCCCCATCTCCGCGGCCGCAGGCGGCCTGACCCGCTTGGAACATGGAAAGCGTATCCTAGCAATCCCTTCGGCCCTCCGGAAGCGATTACCTCTCTTGGACCCTGCCCGCCGGGGGGCGGTTCCGTCGCCGGAAGCGCGTGGCTCCGCCGGCCCCCGGGCCGTCCCGCGTCTCTCCCACCCAAGTCGTTGACACGGCGCCCTCGTGTGCGTAAACACTTGTCTTTTCTGGCCTAACCTCCGGCGGCGCGGCGGCCGTCGGGAGCGCCGGGAGAGAGTGGATGACGAGCACGGCGGCGGGCCGGGAGACGATCAGCGTCTTCTTCCCCGCCTACAACGACTGGGGCACGATCGCCAGCATGATCGTGCTCTCCTTCCGCGTCCTCGAGGAGCTCGGGGTGGTGGGCGAAGTCGTCATCGTCAACGACGCCAGTCCCGACCACACGGGCGAGATCGTCGGCGAGCTGGCCCGCCACTACCCGCGGCTGCGGATGGTCACCCACCCCGCCAATCGCGGCTACGGCGGGGCTCTGCGCAGCGGCTTCGGCGCCGCCCGGGGCGACTGGGTCTTCTACACCGACGGCGACGCCCAGTACGATGTCCGCGAGCTGAAGCTGCTCTGGGAGAGGCGACACGGCGCCGACATCGTCAACGGCTACAAGATCCGCCGCAGCGATCCCTGGTACCGGGCGGTCGTCGGACGCCTCTACCATCACTTCGTCCGCTCCCTCTTCCGCCTGCCGGTGCGCGATGTCGACTGCGACTTCCGTCTCCTGCGGCGCGAGGTCTTCGACCGCATCCGGCTCACGGAGGACTCGGGGCTGATCTGCACCGAGCTGATGGCCAAGGTCGCCCTGGCCCGGCTGCGCATCGTCGAGGTGCCCGTCCACCACTACCACCGCATGCATGGCAAGTCGCAGTTCTTCAACGCTCGACGGGTGCTGCGCGTGCTGGTCAACATGATCGGGCTCTGGTGGCGGCTCTTCGTCCGCCGCGAGCCGATCGGCCCGCCCGCGCCGGGCGATCGGGGGCGGGCGGACGCGGCCGGCGAGGCGGGCGATGCCGGAATCCCGGGCTAGCGCCTACGCGGGACGGCGCGCCCTGGTCACGGGCGGGGCCGGGTTCATCGGCAGCCACGTGGCCCGCCGGCTGGTGGCCGCCGGCGCCGAGGTCACCGTCGTCGACGCGATGATCCGCGACTGCGGCGGAAACCCCTGGAACCTGGCGCCCGTGCGCGACGCGCTGCGCTTCGAGCGCCTCGACCTGCGCGACGCAGAGCGCATGGCGCCGCTCGTCCGCGGCCAGGACTTCATCTTCAACCTGGCCGGCCAGGTGAGCCACATCGACAGCATGACCGATCCGAATGCCGATCGCGAGATCAACTGCGACAGCCACCTGACGCTGCTCGAGGTCTGCCGGCGGGTGAACCCGGGCGTGCGCATCGTCTACGCCGGCACGCGCCAGCAGTACGGGCGGCCGCGCTATCTGCCGGTCGACGAGGCGCACCCGCAGCGCCCGACCGACATCAACGGCATCAACAAGTCGACTGCCGAGAGCTATCACCTGCTCTCCTGCCGCCTGCACGGGCTGCGGGCGAGCAGTCTGCGCCTGACCAACACCTACGGCCCCGGCCTGCTCATCCGCCATCCGCGCCAGGGCTTCCTCTCCGTGTTCATCCGCCGCGCGCTCGAGGATCAGACCATTCGCGTCTTCGGCGACGGCAGCCAGTTGCGCGACCTCAACTACGTGGAGGATGTCGCCGACGCCTA
>VGIY01000558.1 GCA_016867695.1 Candidatus Eiseniibacteriota bacterium
CCGCTCCCCCTCTTCTCCGGCGGCATCGCCGCCGGAGAAGAGGGCCCCGATGAGGAAGAGGGGGCGGCCGAGGAATCCGAGGCTCTCCAGGTCCAGGCAGACGAGCGCGTCCCCGGGGGTCGCCGGAGGACCTTCGGCCGTGATGCGCGCGTAGCCCTCGGGCGCCACGCAGTACTCGGCCCCGGGGAGGAAGCGAGCCACCCCGGCGGCCAGCAGCTCGCCGGCGTCACGCACCATCGGTGGAGAAGCCCTGCGCATGGGCGAAGCCTAGGCGCCTCGGGGGGCGACCGCAAGCGGCGCGGGTGCGGCTCCTTGTGGGCGCCGCCCTCCGCACCGGGCCGCCCCTGTCGCGCGGTCAGCGATACAGCGCCTTGATCGCCCCCCAGGTCGTCGCCTCCGCCGGCGTCGGGCCGCGGCCGATCGGCAGCGCCCCCATCAGGCCGCACTCCCCGCCCGGGGCGCAGGGGGAATCCGAGTGCAGCCGCAGGTCTAGGTTCTCCGGATCGCAGAAGAGCGGGTCCGCGGAGATGTTGCCGCGGATGCCGAGCTGACCCTCGATCGCGCCGATGTAGTCCCCGCCCACGTTGCCGAAGACATCGCAGCAGTCGAGAGTCACCGGTTCACCCCAGACTTCGATCGACCGACCACCTCGTCCAAAGGCCAGGATGCAGTCCCTCATCTCCACGAAGGACTGTCCCATGCTGTCTATGAAGAGCGCCGCGTCCCCCCTGTGCGCAGTGGCTTCGTTCTCGTGGAAGGTGCAGGATAGGATGTGAAGGTTGACGGTTCCTGCGGAAATCGCGCCTCCATACCGGGCTCTGTTGCCGGCGAAGATGCACGTGTCGATGGTGGGGCGGCACCCGAAGACACTGACGGCCCCACCGACACCCATGACTCCCCCGCCATCCCCGTTGAACATCCCGAGGCCCCGAATCACGACGTCGCTGTATCCGAAAATGAAGTAGAACGCCGTGTGGAGAGTCCCACCGTCCGTGCAGTCGATGAAGGTCCTTGTCGGATCACCCGACTCGGACGCAATCGTGAGGCTCTTGTACGTCAACTGCAGGTCCCAGTTCCCCTCGCCTCGAAACACCCCGTCGCCGAGCAGGATCACATCTCCGTCGCTCGCCGCATCGAGGGATCGTGCTCGAACTCGTCGGGGAAGACCAGGGACTCAAGGACTACGCCATTGCGCACCGCTCGCAAGACCGACGGGTCGGCCCCCAGTGCCTCCGCCAGGGACTCGACCTGCGACGCGCCGGCGGCCACGAAGGTGAACCGACTCGTCAGGTCCGTACGATAGGCCCGCCTGCCCGATCCGGTCGGGAACCCCGTCGTGTCCCGCACCGCCGCCGGGTGAGTTCTAGCCACGTGACGCACGCCTGAGGCGGCCAGCAGTGAATCGATGCCCGGTGAGGAGTAGCTGGCCGCCTCACGCGTCGCGTGCGTCGTCCCCGCGGGCAACGCGAGGCCGCCGGGAGCGAACCAGACCAGAACCTCCTGGCTGACGCCCTGGTCTGGGCAGACACGGATGCCCTCCCGGCCGACCCCCAGGACCCCGCATCGGCTCGCGCGGAAGCCGGAAGCTGTCCCCACAGCATCGCTCACCTGAGCCAGCGGCTCTCCCCGCCGTCCCTGGATCGCGATCTCCGTTTCGCCATATGCGTAGCCGGCGAAGTAGTAGACGGGCACGAAGGCCCCTTCCCAGGCCGTCGCCGCCGTCAGCGTCGTGCCCGCCAGCGGCCCGGGCCAGCCCGCGTCGGCCAGCTCGCTCCCCGAGTCGGG
>VGIY01000559.1 GCA_016867695.1 Candidatus Eiseniibacteriota bacterium
CTTCCCCGACTCTGGGAGCGAACTGGCCGACGCGGGCTGGCCCGGGCCGCTGGCGGGCACGACGCTGACGGCGGCGCCGGCCTGGGAAGGGGCCTTCGTGCCCATCTACTACTTCGCCGGCTACGCATATGGCGAAACGGAGATCGCGATCCAGGGACGGCGGGGACAGGCCCTGGCCGAGGCGAGCGATGTCCTGGGGAAGGGCTCCGCGTTTCGAGCATGCCGGAGCGGCGTCCTCGGAATCGGACGCGAGGGCATTGCCCCCTGTCCTGGCCAGGGCATCAGCCAGGAGGTTCTGGCCTGGTTTGCGCCCGGCGGTCTTCGGCTGCCCGCGCACACGACGCACACGACCCTGGGAGCGGTGAACTTCTCCTCCCCGGGCATCGATTCACTGCTAGCCGCCCATGGCGCGCGCCATGTGGCCCGAACCTACCCCGCCGCGGTGCGGGACACGGTGGGGTTCACGACTGGATCAGGCAAGAGGGCCTATCGGACGGATCTGACCAGCTGGTTCACCTTTGTGGCGGCCGATGCGTCATTGGCCGAAGCCCTTGCGGAGGCCCTGGAGGGCGACCGATCTGTTTTCCGGGCGGTGCGCAACGGCATCGCGATCGACCTCCTGAGGACCGTTCGACCGAGCGAGTTCGATCAGCTCGATCCCTACCAACGCTGGCACCTTCATAATGATGGCGACGCCGCAGGCTGTCTCGTCGATGTCGACATCGATGCGCCGGAGGCCTGGGCTGTCGAGCGGGGCGACTCGTTGATCAGGATCGCCATCTTGGACACTCCTGTCGCCGCCGGCCACCCGGACCTGCGGGACCTGTTCGCGACTTCCCGCGCGGGTCCGGAGCATGGCACGGAGGTCGCGGGCATCGTCGGCGCCCGAACCGACAACGAGGGCATGGGCGTAGCTGCGGTGGACTGGGCCGCGAGTCTGGGCAGCTACGACATACACATGGAGACAGAACACGGCCCCGTACTGAACATCCCTGGACTGGTGGACATAGTCGCCTCCGCCGTAGGCGACGGCTGCAGAATCCTGAACTGCAGTTGGGGCACACCCGACAACAACGCAGCGGAGGTGTTCCGATCAGCCTTCATCGACGCGTACAAGGCCGATGTTCTGATCGTTGCCGCCGTCGGCAACGGACTGGGAGACGCGCACCTCCGGCCCGGAGCGTGGGATCAGGGCACGCTCACCGTGGGGGTCGTCGATTGCGCCGGGGAGCACCGGCTCTCGTGTGCCCGTCCGTACATCGATGTGGCCGCTCCTGGCATCGACATCTACACGACTACATTCAACGTTGGCCCGCCGATCACGTACTCCTACAAGTTCACGCTCGGCTCATCGATGGCCGCACCCATCGTCAGCGGGGTGGCCTCCCTTCTGCTCGCCTACGCACTGCATCATGATCTTGAGCTCGGAGCGGACGATCTCGCACAGCTCATTCGCCTCGGAGCGGTTGACGTGGAGAGCGCAGGATGGGACGAGCTCACGGGCTGGGGCTGCGTGAATGCCTACAACAGCCTGAGCATTCTGGACAACCCCGCAGGGCACATGTTTCGGCAACTGGTGGCGGGGAGTTGCGGTGACTGCAACGTGGCGACCGAGATGGCAACGGCGGAGCACCTTCTCAGAGGTGTCCCTTGTGACGCGGACAGCGTGTTCTACGGGCGTCTGGAGCTGACCAAGTGGGAGGTTTGGCGAGCGGTTGGCCTGGGCGGACAGGTATTCTCCTACGCGCCGCCGATCGTATGGGGGCGCGGCCCGAGCATGTAC
>VGIY01000560.1 GCA_016867695.1 Candidatus Eiseniibacteriota bacterium
GAATGGGCGCGCCGGCTGGCGGCGCGGCCCGACGGGGGAACGATCGCCTACGCGCCCTCGTTCCACGACCTGCTGTTCGGGAACATCCTCGGCATCAGCCGGGCGGAGGTCTGGCTGGCCGTCGCCGTCTCGGCCGCGGTCCTGCTGTGGGTGGCCCTGGTCTTCCGCGGCCTCGTCTTCTACGCCGCCGACGAGGAGGCCGCGCTCGCCTTCGGCCTGCCCGTCGGTTTCATCCACTACGGGCTGCTCGCCGCGCTGGGGCTCGTCGTCGTCGTCGCGATGCGGCTGCTCGGCGTGATCCTGGTCAGCGGGCTGCTCATCCTGCCCGGCGTCCTGGCCGGTCTGTGGGCCCGGCGCATCGTCGCCTCGCTCGCCGTCGCCGTCGCCGCGGCGCTCTTCAGCATCCTCGCCGGGTTGGCGGCCTCGATGGCCCTCCAGGTGGTCAGCACGGGTCCGGTGATCGTGATCGTGCTGGCGCTCCTCTGCGCGGCGAGCGGGCTGGTCCGCAGGCGCTGAGGCCCGCGGGCGCCGAGACGCGCGGGAACGCGAGGCGGCGCCGGACGGAGCGGGGGGGCAGGGCGGAGGGGCGCTGAACCGAACGGCGCGGCCGGGTGCGGCGGGCGGACGGCAAGGGCCGGTGCGGCGCAGATCAGCTCCGCGCCGCGCGGCAGTCGGAGCAGATGCCCATGTACTGGGCCGTGTGATCGGTGAGCACGAATCCCGATGTTTCGAGGATCTCGCCCGCCAGCCTCTCGCGCGCGTCGAGGATCGGACAGCCGCTCGTCTCGCTGACGCGGCCGCAGCGCTCGCACAGGATGTGGTGATGGTGGGGCGCCGCCGGCCGGCTGCAGACGCCCACGCGCATGGCCTTGCCCGGCATGCAGGCGGCCACCATCAGCCCGGCGTGGACCATCCGATCGATGTTCCTGTAGATCGTCACCCGGTCGGCGGGAACGGCCCGCTCCCGCAGCGCGCCGGTGATCTCGTCGGCCGTCATGTAGCGGCCATGGAGGGCGATCAGCTCCAGGATGGCCAGGCGGATCCGGGTGACCTTGATCCCCGCCTGGCGGAGGTTCTGCGCGTAGTCAGCGGCCGGTTCGTGCATGGTCGTGACCTCCCGGTGCGCGAGCGCCCGCGCGGCGAGGCGCGGGGCCGCCGAGGGCGGAGCCGACTCTAGGCAGCACGCCGCCCATGGTCAAGTATTGGCTGTCGCGGCGGGCGCGGGCCGCGCCCCGCGGGAGCGGCGGCGCCCGATCAGGCAGGCGATCAGATCGCCGAACTCGCCCAGGAGACTAACCTCCAGCCGGCTCCACTCGCGGCGGGCCGCGCACTCGTCGAGGCCCAGGAAGCCCCAGAGGCGCCGGTCGACCCGCAGCGGCACGACGAGGATGCTGACGATGCCCTGGAGCGTGAGGATCTCGTGCACCTCCTCCGGCAGGTCCCGCAGGATGTCGCCGCCGACGACCGGCAGGTCGGCGCGCAGCCGCGCGAGCCAGTAGGGGAAGTCGCCGTGAGCGGCGGTCATTCCCAGGAAGGACTCGACGCCGGGGGCCGCCCACTCGTTCCTGCAGGTCATCAGGCCGCGCTCGTCGTCGTTCACGAAGATGTAGCTGCGCGAGACCCGCCGGGCCCGGCCGAGGATCGCCAAGCTGCCGTCGAGCAGGTCGTTCAGGCGCGCGCGCCGCGCGGGGCCGCGCAGGACTCCGGCCGCCGCCTCCTGGTAGCAGGCGCGCAGCCCCAGTTTCCCGGCGATAGCGCGCCCGCGGGTGAGGTCGC
>VGIY01000561.1 GCA_016867695.1 Candidatus Eiseniibacteriota bacterium
GGCCGCCGGCCGCCGGCCACCAAGGGCGTTGACCACATCCGGGCCCTCCCGTAGGCTTCCTCGGGTGAGTTCTGCCCCGCACGCGTGCGTGGGCCCGCCGGAGCGGGCCAGCCGGGGCGAGCAGACGGCGCGCCGGGGCCCTGCCCCGCGGAGCGCGCCGGTGAGTTCCGCCGCAACCGGGCGCGGGCGAACGCCGCGCCTCGCCGCCCGGGCCGGAACCGCCTCCCGGCGAATCGCCCGCGGTATCGGGCGGCAGTGTCGGGTGCGGCGCGCCGCAGGCGCGCCCCCGCAGAGGTTCTTGGGGCGCGGCGTCCGGGAGTTCGTCCGCCATGCTGTCGATCCTGCTGCGCGTGATCATCGCCGGCTCGGGCCTGCTCGAGCTGGGTCTGGGGCTCTGGCTGATCCTGGGCCGCGGCCGCCACCCGTGGCTCGCCTGGCTGTCGCCGGCCGGCGGCGCCCCGGCCCCCTGGGCGGACTTCGGGGCGGTCTTCCTGGGGCTGGCCTGTCTCCTGGCCGCCGCCCTGCACGCCCTGGCCCTGCGCTGGCACTTCGGCGAGCGCGAGGAGGCCTATCCGCTCGTCCAGATCTACGGCGGATTCGCCATTCTGGGCGGGCTGGCCCTCTCCATGGTCCTCTCGAAGGCCCCTGACGGCGCCCCCGCGGCCTGGTGGCCGCTGCTCGCCGACTCGTTGAGAGGGGCGCTGCTGCTCGGCGTCGGGACGCTCGAGCGGGTGAGCCCGCACACGCTGCGGACCCTGAGCCTGCCCGACCCGTCGCGCCGGCGACCGCCGCGCGCCCGGGAGGAGCGTTCGGCGCGCGCGGCGCGGGGCGATCGCGCGTCCGGGCGCCGCCGCGAAGCCGGCGGGGGAGGCGAGGGCCGCCGGGAGGGCGCGCGCCGGGACACTCGCCGGGGCGAGCGTGGGCGTGGAGAGGACCGCCGGCGCCGCGAGGGGGAGGCGGCTCCCGGGCGGGGCGGCGGCCGACCTCCGACCGCGGCGCCCAGGCCTGTCGAGTCCGCGGCACCAAGGCCGGTCGAGTCCGCGGCGCCCGCCGGATCACAGGATTCGCGCCGCCGCCGTCGAGGCCGCCGCGGAGGCGCCCGGCGGCGTTCGGGCGGCGGATCCGGCGGGGATGCCCGATCGTCGTCGGGCGACTCGCCCGGCGAACCGGCGCCCGGCGCCGAGCGCCCCGGGGCGGATCGGGCGGCGAGCGCTGGGGGCGCCGGCCTTGGCGTCCGCGAGCCCGCACAGAGCCGAGATCGGGCCGACCGCCGGCCTGCCGGCGACGATCGTCGGTCTGCCCGCGACGATCGCCGGCCCGCTCGCGACGATCGTCGGGCACGGAGGCCCGGGCGGCGCGACTCGCTCCCCCCGTCGCCGCGCGAGGGCTCGCGCGGAGGAGTCCGCATCGTCACACCGACCGAGTTCGAGGCGGGACGGCGCCCCAAGAGGGGGCGCTACTCGATCACCGGGGCCCTGTTCCGCTCGCGGCGCAAGCGAATGCACAAGCCGCTGGGCGGGGGCGCCGGCAGCGGCGAGTGGTCATGGCCGGAGCTGCCCGAGGAGCCCGGTCCGGTGAGGGATGAGCCGTCTGGGCTCGGGGCTCAGGCGCCCGAAGCGGAGGGCGCTCGGGTGGACGAGCTCGCCTTGGCGCCTGAGGGGGACTCCGCAGAGAGGCCTAGGGAGGTCTTTCCCGAGCCGAACGAGGCGCCGTCCGAGTGGGCGATGCCGGACGCGGGCGGGGTTCCAGGCAAGCCCCGGGAAGCTCCCGCCG
>VGIY01000562.1 GCA_016867695.1 Candidatus Eiseniibacteriota bacterium
CGGCGCGGGGCGCTAGCCGAGGCGAACAGCCTCTATGCGCGCGCCTCGCAGCTCTACTGGCAGTCGGGAAACCTGAGCGGGCACGCCGTCGTGCTGCTGAACCGCGCCTGGGCCGTCGGCCTGATCGGGCTGCTGCCGCAGAGCGCGGCGCTCTTCGAGGAGGCGGGCCAGCAGGCCCACTCGCTCGGGCGGGCGACGACGGAACTGCTCGCGCGTCTCGGGCTGGGCTGGGTCGCCGTGCGCGGCGGCGACCTCGCCCAGGCGCGCGCCCGGTTGCTCGGGGCCTGGCGCGAGGCGCGCCGCCGCCGCTTGCCGCGCGAGGAGACGCTCGCGCTCGCGTATCTCGCCGAGGCCTACGCTCTCCGGGGAGAGACGGCGCGGGCCGATCGCGCGCTGCGCCGTGCCGAAGGAATCGCCGAGCGACTCGCGCCCGAGGGGGATCTTGCCCTCGAGGTGCGCATCCGCGGGGCGATGGTGGCGCTCGCGCGCGGGGACCTGGAGGGCTCTCGCGCCGAGGCGCGCCGGGCGCTCGCTCTCGCGCGGCGCGCCGGCATGCGCTGGGAGGAGGCCCAGGCGCTTCGGCTGGAGGGGATGGCGTCAGCGCAGCGCGGGCATCGCCGCGAGGCGCGCCGCGTGCTGCAGCGGGCGCTGATCCTGCTCGAGTCGATGGGGGAGCAGCTCGAGCGGCGCGTCGTCCTGGCCTGGCTGGCGGCGGTGCGTCCGCTCGGCGAGCCCGAGCGTGCTTCCACGGGGGCGGGCCTCTGGGGTGGGAGCGATGCGGCGCTGCGCTTCTGGCTGGGCCATCCACTGCTAGGCCCGCCCTCGACGGGACGGCTCGCGGCGGATCCGCGAGCGGCCGGCGGTGGCGGCTCGGCGGCCGTGGCCGGCGATCGAGCGGGCGCCCGGTTGAGGGCGGGGGAGCCCTTCGCCGCCGAAGTCACTCCGCCCGCTCCCGTCTGGGCAGAACTCGGTCTCGTCACGCGCTCGCCAGCGCTGATCGCCGTCCTGCGACAGGTCGAGGTGTTCGCGACGAGCGAGCTGCCGATCCTCATCCTCGGCGAGACGGGCACGGGCAAGGACCTCGTCGCCCAGGCGGTCCATGCGCTGAGCGGGCTTTCCGGGCGTCACGTGCCGGTCAACTGCGCCGCGACGCGCAAGGACCTCTTCGTCGCCGAGCTCTTCGGCGCGCGCAAGGGCGCCTACACCGGGGCCGACCGGGACCGCAGCGGACTGATCGAAGAGGCGCGCGGCGGGACGCTCTTTCTGGACGAGGTCGCCGACCTGGAGGCCGAGGCGCAAGGCTTCCTGCTGCGCTTTCTCGACAGCGGCGAGATCCGCGCGCTGGGAGACGCGCAGACCCGCCGCGTGAAGGCGCGCGTCGTCGCGGCGACCTGCGTCGATCTGGCCGAGCGCGTCGCCGAGGGGCGCTTCCGCCCCGACCTCTACGGGCGGCTGGCCGGGCTTGTCGTCCACCTGCCGCCGCTGCGCGAGCGGAGCGAGGATCTCGGCCCGATCGCCTCGGCGCTCTGGAGGCGCGAGGGGGGCGAGTCGGCCGATTGCGCGCGGGTCTTCACTCCGGGCGTGCTCGCGCTCCTGGCCGGCTGCCGGTGGCCGGGCAACGTCCGCGAGCTTCGCCACGCGGTCGGCCGCGCGATGCTCTACACGCGCACGCACGGCGCCGATGCGGCGCGGGCGAGTCTGGAAGACTGGGCCGCGCGGATGCGGGCTTCGGCCGCGCAGGGGGAGCCGCGCGGGGCGCAGGACC
>VGIY01000563.1 GCA_016867695.1 Candidatus Eiseniibacteriota bacterium
GCTTCCTGGCCGTCGTCCTCGTCGGTGTCTTCCTCCTGCGCGGCCACGCCGAGGGTTTCTGCCCCTTCGGCGGCGTCGAGGGGTTGTACACCTGGCTGCGCGACGGGGCGATGCCCTGCTCGCTGGGGATGTCCAACTTCTACATCCTCGGCGCGCTGCTCGCCGTCACGCTCGTCGTGCGCCGGGCGTTCTGCGGATTCGCCTGCCCGATCGGGACGATCAGCGAGTGGCTCCGGCGGGGCGCGGCGAGGCTGGGCCTGCCGGGCCCGCGCGTGCCGGAGCGGCTCGATCGGGCGCTGCGCCTGCTCAAGTACCCGCTCCTGGCGGTCATCCTGTGGCTGACCTGGCGGGCGGGCGAGTTGGTCTTCCGCGGCTTCGATCCCTGCTACGCGCTCATCGGCCGCCACGGCGAGGACATCACCTTCTGGGCCTATGTTGTCTCGGGGGGCATCGTCGTCGGATCCCTGTTCGTGATGATGCCCTTCTGCCGGTGGCTCTGCCCGCTGGCGGCGGTCTTCCATCCCTTCTCGCGCTTCGGCTACGCGCGGATCCGGCGCGACGCCGGGGCGTGCGTCGACTGCGGCCGCTGCGCGGAGGCCTGCCCGACGGCGATCCCCGTCGACCGGGAGGGCGAGGTGCGCGCCGCCCGCTGCATCGCCTGCCTGGAGTGCATCGACGCCTGCCCGGTGCCGGAAGGTCGCGCGCTGTCCTGGGGGCCTCCGGGGCCTTCGCGGCGGCGCTGGAGCCCGGCGGTGCTGATCGCCGTCCTGCTGGCCGGCGTGGGGGCAGCCGTGACGGCCACCTACGCCTTCCCCGCGCCCTCCTACGCGAGCGAGCGCGGAGAGAGGCCGCCGGTCACGGCGACGCTCGATCTCGAGGTCGGCGATCTCACCTGCCGCGGCCGCGCCACGCTCTTCACCTACTTCCTCGAGCGCGACGACTTCCTCGCGATTTCCGGCTATCTGCGCGTGGAGGCCTGGCCCGCCCCCGGCGGGGGCAGGGCGCGGATCGCCTTCGATCCCTCCGTCGCGCGCCCCGAGGATGTCCGCCGGGCGATCACCGAGCCCTTCTTCGACGCGCAGCTCGGCCTGTGGCAGCACTCCCCCTTCGAGCTGGCCGAGAACTAACCACAAGTCCTGCAGGGTGTTACTGGGGCGACGATCCCGCCGCTGGATTCCCCCGCCCCGCGCGTTTGGGTGGGCGGACACAGGTCGACACGGATACGGCGGAAGGACCATAGGGACGGAGGTAAACGATGAGAAGGATGCCCACGCGGATGGCTTCGAGGATCGGGCTCTTCGCCCTGCTCTCGCTCGGGCTCGGGGGCCTCGGAGCGACGGCGCTCGCCCAGCACGCCGGCTGCCCCATGGGCGTGGCGGCGCGCGGCGCGAAGGCGCCGGGCGGCGGCGAAGGGAAGGCCGCGCTGCGGGGAGCTCGCGGCGATGACCTGGGGCTGCGCGGCGCCCGGATGCTCGACCTTTCCGAACAGCAGATCGAGGCGATCCGCAAGCTGCGCGACGAGGGGCGCAAGGCCGGCACGGCGCTGCAGAAGGATCTGCTTCGCCTTCGCCACGAGCTGCGCGGCGAGATGATCAAGGACGAGCCCGCGCTCGCCAAGGCGCAGGAGCTCACGCGGCGGATCGGCGAGCTGCGCACGCAGTTCCAGGAGAAGCGCCTCGAGCAGCGCCTGGCCGCGCGCAAGGTGCTTACTGCCGAGCAGCGCGATCGTCTACTCTTGCAGCGGTCGGAGGGTGGCCGCCGGTGC
>VGIY01000564.1 GCA_016867695.1 Candidatus Eiseniibacteriota bacterium
TGGGCTCCGTGCGCCACGCGGTGGAGCCGGCGGGCGACATGCTCGAAGTGGGCCCGGGAGACGATGAAGGAGGCGAGGAGCGCCCCGAGCGCCGCGCTCACCGCGAGGAGTTGGCTCTGGCGCGCCTGGCGCGCGACCGGGCTCATGTCCACGGCCAGCAGGACCGAGCCGATGCTCTCGCCCCGGTACGCGACCGGCGTGCGCACGAGCGCGAGCCGGGCCAGGGCCTCGGCGTCCTCGCCCGTCGCCACGGGCCCGCCGCCCGGGAGTCCGTCCGCGTCGACGCTCGGGAATCCCGCCGCGAGCTCCTCCGGCCCGCCGGCGTCCTCCGCCGCCCCGTCCGGGCCGGCCAGCCGGATCCTCGCCGCGCCGCTCGCCGGCCCGGCGCCGCCCTGGAAGAAGCTGGCCAGGGGCGTCCCCCGGGCGTTGAAGAGCCAGGCGTAGCGGATGTCGGGCAGCGTGCGCAGCGAGAGCAGCGCCTCCTGGGCGGCGTCGGCGTCGTCGAAGATGATCGCCGGCGCGGCGCTGAAGCCGACGAGCGTCGCGGCGCGCTGGGCGAGGTCCAGGCCCCGCTGGCGCAGCATCGTGCTCTCGCGGCGGCTGAAGAAGAGGCCGAGCGAGAGGATGACGAGCGCCGAGGTGAGCATCGTGAAGCCGAGCAGCGTCTCGCGAAGGGAGCGGCGGCGGATGTGGTCACGCAGACGCATTCGGCATCCTCGTCTCGGGCCAGGCTCCGGGCTCCGTTTCCGCTTCGGCTGCGCTTCCGGCGACATCGTCCCGCCCCCTAGAGGCGCGTCTCCACGCTGAAGGTCGCGCGCCGCCCGTCGATCGGCACGCTGGCGACCGGATGGAAGTCGGGCCAGGCGACGACCGTGCGCCCGGGCGTGTCGAAGAGGTTGTCGATCCGCAGGCGCACCCAGGTGCCGGCGCGCGAGGCCTCCCAGCCGAGCGTCGCGTGCGCCGTGGCGTGGGCGGCGGCCGGGTCGCCGGCGTGAGTGTCGCGCGCGCCCATGAGGCGGCCCTCGAACGAGGCCTGCCAGGCGCCCAGCCGTCTCGCCGCGCGCAGGCCGGCGAGGATCGCGGGCGTGTTCGGGAGCCGCTCGCCCCGCTCGTCCTCGGCGCGCTGCCAGCTCAGCCGGGCGGCCAGGCGCCAGCCGGCGAGGCGCGCTCCGCGCAGCGCCGCCTCGATGCCGTAGGCGCGAATGCCGCCGCGATTCACATACTGGCTGAGCGTGTCGGCGTACTGGGGGTCGCCGGCGTGCGGCGTCTCCTCCCGCAGGGCGTCGGCGGACTGGATGAGCGCCTCGTAGCGGCTCAGGTGGGCGGTCAGCGACAGCCGCGGCGGCCCTCCCCGGGAGTCTCCCGACTCGCGCCCCAGCCGGCGCAGGAGCGAGATCTCGCCCGTGCGCACCGTCTCGGGCGAGAGGGCGGGGTTGTCGATGTAGACCTCGGCGTCGGTGTAGAAGCGCTGGTAGATGGTCGGCGAGCGGAAGCCCTCGCCGACCATCGCCTTGAGCGTCCACCCGCGCCCCGGCTCGAAGATGCCGCCCGTCTTCGGAGTCAGGCGCTCGTCCCCGTAGGTGCGATTCCAGTTGAGTCCCAGGAAGGCCTGCACCCGCGGCAGGACCACGGCCTGGCCCGTGGCATAGGCGTTGACGATCGAGAAGCGATGCACTTGCGACGCCTCGGGGATGCGGTCGCCGCCGTAGGCCCAGGCCTCGTCGTCCGGCGTGCGGTAGCCGGCGTGCTGCTCGGCCTC
>VGIY01000565.1 GCA_016867695.1 Candidatus Eiseniibacteriota bacterium
GGGCCCTGGTCACACGGATCGATCACACATCATGCGCAGATCTAGAGCGATAGGCTGGAGGCGCCAACCGGATTCGAACCGGTGAATAACGGTTTTGCAGACCGTCGCCTTACCACTTGGCTATGGCGCCCCCCAGTCCGGAAGGGCGCGGCGGCGCCAGGCCGCCGCCGTCCGTAACCTGAGCGGGAGACGAGATTTGAACTCGCGACAGCCACCTTGGCAAGGTGGTGCTCTACCGGGCTGAGCTACTCCCGCGAAGAACCGGTGCCCGCCCTTATATCGGCCGGCTTCCGGCCCGTCAAGACCCCATTCTAGGGCCGGGCGGAGCCGATCGTCAAGCCGGGCCGCCGGGGCCGTGCGCTGGCCGGGCCGCCCGGCCCCGGCCCCGGCGCCGCCGGCCGCGCATGCCGCCCCTACCCGCGGGGCCGTCCCGCCCTCGCCCGCTCGTTCACCGCCCGCTCGTAGGCGCGAAGATAGGCCTGCGCCGCCTGCTTCCAGGAGAAGTCGCGCTCCATGATGCGCGCGACGAGCTTGCGGAAGAGCTGCGGGCGCGCGTAGAGGGCCAGCGCGCGATCGATCGCCGCGCTCAGGGCCGCCGGCTCGTACTCGCGGAAGACGAAGCCGCTGCCCCGACCGGTCGCCGGATCGAACTCCTCGACCGTGTCGGCCAGCCCGCCGGTCGCCCGGACGATCGGCACCGTGCCGTAGCGCATGCTGTACATCTGGTTCAGCCCGCAGGGCTCGTAGCGCGACGGCATGAGGAAGAAGTCGGCCCCCGCCTCGATCAGATGCGCCAGCGGGTCGTTGAAATCGACCGCCGCGGCGAAGTGCTTCGGGTAGCGCGTGGCCAGCTCCCGGCAGAGCGCCTCGTAGCGCGCCTGTCCGCTGCCGAGGACGACCAGGCGCAGGTCCCCGCGCTCGAGGAGCGCGTCGGCGATCTCCGCCAGCAGGTCGAAGCCCTTCTGGTCGACGAGGCGCGAGATCATGCCGATCAGCGGCAGCCTCGGCTGCTGCGGCAGGTGCAGCGCCTCGAGCAGGCGGGCCTTGTTCTCGCCCTTGCCCTGCATCGACTCCGGCCCGTAGTTGGCGGGGATCAGCGGATCGGTGCGGGGGTCCCAGATCTCCTCGTCGATGCCGTTGAGGATCCCGATCAGCCGCCCCTCGCGTTCCCGCAGCACGCCGTCGAGGCCGAAGCCCAGCTCCGGGGTGGCGATCTCGCGCGCGTAGGTCGGGCTGACGGCGACGATCAGGTCGGCGTAGCGGATGGCCCCCTTGAGGAAGTTGAGCCGCCCGTGGAACTCGAGCGGCCCGAGCGGCCGGGCCAGCTCCGGAGCGAATCCGAGCGCGCACGCCAGGGCCTCGGCGACGGGGGGGCGCTCGCCGCCGGGCGCGCCGGGCGCAGCGGCTGCCCCGCGCTCACCGGGCGCGCCGAGGGCACCTGACGAGCTGGTTGCCCCGGCAGCCCCGGCCGTCCCGCCCGCTCCGCCCGGGCCCGGCGCGGCCGGCGGAGGCGCCGGCGCCGCATCCACGGGGAAGATGCCCTGGTAGCCCAGGTTGTGGATGCCGAGCAGCGCCGCGCTCCTTCCGAGCGGCGTCCCGGCGTACTCGTGGCGCAGCATCGCGCCGATCAACCCGACCTGGTAGTCGTTGAGGTGGAAGACATCGGGCGCGCGGCCGAGCGCCAGGCAGGCCTCCAGGATCGCGCGGCTGAAGAAGACGAAGCGTTCGGCGTTGTCGGGCCAGTCCCGGCCGGTGAG
>VGIY01000566.1 GCA_016867695.1 Candidatus Eiseniibacteriota bacterium
CGGTCCCGGGTTAGCCGGGATCAGCCGGGCGCTGGACCCCGGGGCTGCCGCCGGGTAGGCTCGCCGGCGTCGCCCGATGCGCCGCTCCGGGAGGGATCGCCGTCTCGTCCGGGGGGGCGGTCTTCGCGTCGCCCTGGAGGGACGACTGCCATGCTGCGCACGCCCCGGCCTCCGGCTCTCCTCGCCCTGTGCGCCTGCGCGGCGGCGATGCTCGGCGGCTGCCAGGACTCGTTCGAGATCGCCGTCGGCCCCAATCAGGATGTCGAGATCTTCAGCGACCTGCCGCCGGGGGACGAGCGCGTCGCCCTGGTCGGCGAACTCCTCGAGCGCAAGGTCGAGACCCCGGTGCGGCCCGAGTCGCTCTTCCGCGTCACCCTGGCCGATCCCGGCTCCTTTCGCAGCATGAGGGACTACCGCAACCTGGTCGTCGTCGGGGACCTGCGGGGAACGGGGTGGGCGGCCGACCTGTGCCGCGAGGTGATCGGCAGCGACGGCCGGGAGTCGCTGGTCGCCGCCGGCACGGGATACGTCTTCACCCGCGACGTTTGGGCCCGCGGGCAGACGCTGCTCTTCGTCCACGCCCCGGAGGTCGAGGCCCTGCGCCGCCACCTCGCCGAGCGAGGCGCCGCCCTGCTGGAGCAGCTCGGCGAGCGGGTGATCGAGGGGCTGCGCGAGACGCTCTACCTGCCGAGCGGGGAGCAGTCGGCCATGGCCGCGGGGATCGCCCAGAGGCATGGCTACACGCTGCGCATCCCCGGGGACTACCTGGTCGACGAGGACCGGGAGAGTCGCTTCGTGCGCCTCAAGCGCATCCAGCCCGGCGAGCCGGTCGGCTTCCTCTTCGTCTACTACGAGCCGCGGCGCCTCGATCTGGATGACCCGCGGCTGCCGACGCTCTGCATCGCCCTGCGCGACACGCTGGCGCGCCGCTACTTCGGCGGGGACTGGGTCGAGCCGTCGCGGACGACGGCGCGGGCGACGACCTTCCTGGGCCGCCCGGCGCTCGAGCTCTACGGCCTCTACCAGAACGACGCGCCGATGGGCGGGCCCTTCCGCATGTACGCCTTCCACGAGGGGGAGCGTCTCTACCTGATCGATCTGGCGGTCTTCAACCCCCCGGGACGCAAGCTGCCCTTCATGCGCCAGCTCGAGGCGATCGCGCGCACCTTCCGCACCGAGGGCGAGCGGCTCCTGCCCCCGCCGCCGGGCAGGTGACACCCCGCGGGCCATCTGCTATCTTCGCCCGCGCTCGAGGCGTCGGGCCTCGGGCGGGCCGCCGCACGGAGGGGTGAAGAAGCATGGCCACGACCGCCGACTTCCGCAACGGGATGGTCATCGAGCTCGAGGGCCAGATCCTGCGCATCGTGGAGTTCCAGCACGTCAAGCCGGGCAAGGGGGGGGCCTTCGTCCGCACCAAGCTGAAGAACGTGGAGACCGGAGCCGTCATCGAGCGGACCTTCCGCTCCGGCGAGAAGGTCGACGAGGTGCGGCTCGAGCGCAGCGAGGCGCAGTACCTCTACAGCGACGGAGAGATGCTGCACTTCATGGACCTGGAGCACTTCGACCAGTTCGCCATCGCCGCCGAGCGCGTCGGCGAGGCGCGGCTGTACCTGAAGGAGAACGAAAAGGTCCAGATCCAGCTGCGCGGGGGGCACCCCTTCCTGGTGGAGGTCCCGACGCACGTCCAGCTGGCCGTCGCCCACACCGAGCCGGGGATGCGCGGCGACACGGCCCAGGGGGCGACCAAGCCG
>VGIY01000567.1 GCA_016867695.1 Candidatus Eiseniibacteriota bacterium
CGAAACTTCTGCGCGGTCGCGGAGGCGGGGTCGATCGTGAAGGCGGCCGGCGGCGACCCGGTGCGGCAGTCCCTGTTCAGCCGCCAGATCCGGGAGCTCGAGGGAGCGTTGGAGGTCGAGCTGGTGCGGCGTCAGGGCCGGGGGCTGGCGATCACGGAGGAAGGGCGCCGGCTGGCCGCGCTGGTCCGGGGGCAGATGGCGGCCCTGCAGGACTTCGACGACGAGTGCCGCAACCGCCCGGTGCGGTTCTCGATGGCCGGATCCAACACACTGCTCGACGCGGTCTTCCTGCCGCGGCTCGCGGAGATCCGCAAGCGCCTGCCCTCCGTTGTGTGGCGGATCGCGCACATGCAGACGAAGGATGCGGCCCGTGCCCTGGGGGAGGGGCAGGTGGACTTCGCCTTGCTCCGCGCCGACGCCGTGCCGGGGCGCGTTGAGAAACGGAAGCTCGGGTCGCTGGAGTGGGTGTCGGCCGTGCCGCCGGACTTGGCCGGCGGGTCGGGGGCCTCGCCGAAGGCGCTGGCCGCGCTGCCGCTCGCGTTGCCGATCGGCGGCGAGTTGCGGTCCTTGGTTGACGAGTATGCGGCGAAGGCGGGTGTGCGCCTGCGCGTCGTGCTCGAAGCGGATTCCTTCCGCCAGTCGCTGCAAGCCGCAGCGGCCGGGGTGTGCGCGGCCATCGTGCCCTCCATCCTGATGCCGACCGTCGCGGGTTCTCTTCGTACGTTGCCCCTGCCGCCTGCGCTTCGCTCGTCGACCCCATATGCACTGGCCTGGCGTCGCCGCCTGATCGATACACGGCGCGAGGGCGCCGCCGTGCTCAAGGCCGTCTTGGCGGCGATTGGCTGACCGACCCTACGCATGAACGGAGCGCGTTCCAAAATCCCCCGGCTTGAGCACGCGCGCCGAAGGCCAGCCCGGGCCGACGCCGCTCACCCCGCGGCCTGCTTCTTCCGTCGGCCGGCGCGGAAGAGACCGGCGTGGGCGCCCTGCACGACTGGCAGAAGCGTATCGACGAGGAGTGCGACGCCGTCCTCGCCCAGGCCAAGACCACGAACGGCAGGGTGGGGCGCCTGGAGAAGTAGAAGCTAGTCCTGACCGTCGCCATCGGCATGCCGCTTCTTCTGTGTCCCGACTCCATCGCGGTCGGCTTTATTCGACCGGCCGCTCTTGGTCCTCGGAAGCCCGTGAGGGCGTCGCCTCCGCTTCCGCGCCCTTGACTCGGATCTTGTTGGGTAAATTGTTGGGTAACACTGCCCCCAACTGCCCGACCTTGCCCGGTCTTGCGCACCTCGGGGTGTGAGATCGTCGACATGCGTAAAACCCGCATGAAAAGAGGCCGGAACTTGCGTTCCGGCCTCTTCAAGTTGGTAGCGGGGCCTGGATTTGAACCAGGGACCTTCAGGTTATGAGCCTGACGAGCTACCGGGCTGCTCCACCCCGCAGTCAATAACCGGTGCAGGATACCGGAGCGGTGGGCTGGCCGCAAGGACAAAAGGCCCGGCGGTTCGGACGCGCGTGGTCAGGCGCCTTCGGTGAACACGCCCATGGCGCGGAACTTCGCGTAGCGGGCGTCGAGCAACTCGGCCTTCGGGATCTTCCCGAGGGTGTCGAGCGTGCGGCCGATGGCGCCGGCGAGGGCCGCCGCCGCCGCCGCGGGGTCGGCGTGGGCGCCGCCGTCGGGCTCGGGGATGATCTCGTCGACGAGACCGAGCTTCAGCAGGTCCTTCGCCGTCAGCTTGAGCGCCGCC
>VGIY01000568.1 GCA_016867695.1 Candidatus Eiseniibacteriota bacterium
CGCGCCGGGCCGCCTGCGGCTGGCCGGGGGCAGGATCCAGCGGCTGTGGCTGCGCGCCTTCTTCCAGCGCAGCCGCCGCGAGACGCCGGGCACCGCCGACTCGTTCGGGAACACGGTGCGCGCGACCGACCAGGGCTTCCTGCGACTCAACGGCTCCGCGGGCAACCCCCTGTCCTGGAACCTCGCCTGGGACGAACGCTGGAGCTACCGGCCGCAGGAGCGGGGGGCGCACGGGCTCGCCCGCGGCCAGGCGGTCGATGTCACGCTGCAGTCGCGGCCCCACGCCGTCGTCGACGCCTACCTGCGCGGAGAGGCGCGTCGCGACCTGCGCTGGCTCGAGCGCGGCGGCGCCGGCGGGTTCGAGGTCAGCCGCCAGCTCCTCTCCAGCACGCAGCTCTACCCGGGGTATCTCGATCGGCGGCTGCGGCCGCTGAGTCTGCGCGCCGACTACGAGCGCTCCAGCGGCGAGGGGGGACTGGCGGGCGAGCCGCTGCCCGGCGCGAGCCGACTCGCCCGGCGGGCGGATGAGGCGTCGCTGCGGCGGGGCAGGCGCGCGGCGGCGATCGAGACGCGCCTGCAGATCGCCTCCTGGCTGCGCTGGATCGACCTCGTGCGCCACGAGCGAAGCGACGAGGCCAGCGAGCGTCCGGCGGAGACCCACCTCTCGTCCGCCGCCGAGGCGCGGAACCGCCTCTTCGAGAACCGGCTGGAGCTGCGCGCCCCGGGCGGCCTGATCACGCTGCGGGTCGTGACCGAGCGCCGGCGCGGCGCGAGCGAGCAGGACACGACGGGCCTGGGGGAGGCCGCCGGCGCCGGTCTCGCCGCGCCGGCGCGCGTCGAGTCCGACCTGCGCGTCCTCCGTCTGGCCGGCGAGTGGAGCCAGACCTGGGGAGCGGGGCTGCTCACCTACGGCGCGCTCGAGACGCGGCGCGCTCGCGACCTTCGTCCGCAGCCGCTTCGCGAGTGGTCGGCGCAGACGAGGGCCCAGTATCGTCGCGGCCGCGGCGACCTCGACGCCGGCGCCGGGCTGGCCTACCGGGTGGCCGACTCCTTCCTGCCTGCCGGGGGGGGGACGGGGGTGCGCCGGGACCGGCGAACGCTCGCCCTCAGCCTGTCGTTCAGCGTGCGCCTCGTCCGCGTGCTGGCGCTCAAGCTCCAGCACCAGGCGCTCTTCGAGCGAGCCGTCGAGACGCGGCACACCGTCGACCTGAGGCTGTCGATCAGGGCATAGCGGGCGGGCTGTGGCTTGAGTCCTCCCTGTCGAGCGGCCGGGGCAAAGGGGGCTGCGGATCGCCGGTCGATCCTCTCGACCGCTGCCTGCCCCCGGGGACGCGAAGCGCGGGCACGCGACCCTGCAACAGCGTTGCCGGGATGGCCCGCCCGATCCGCTTGCGTTGAGCGAAGCGCATCTTTGCGCTATACTTGACCGTGAATGGACTTCGGCTACGCCCGTCGCTGCGCATAGGGTTGCCTCCGGCGGGCCGCTTGTTTGCGCCTCCGCAGGCGCAGGTCCGATTGGCGGGTATCGCACCTTCGTCGGAGGACAACCTCATGAGACCCAACGCCTTGCCGTCCCTGGCCCTGCTCAGCCTTCTCTGCGTTGCCGCGCTGGCGGCGCCCGTCTCGGCCTGGTACCCGAAGTCGGTCCAGCTCGAGATGACCTCGGCCACCTGGTGCAGCTCCTGCCCGGTCGCTTACGCCGGGGTCGAGGCCAACAAGGCGAAGTTCGACCGCTACGAATTCAACGT
>VGIY01000569.1 GCA_016867695.1 Candidatus Eiseniibacteriota bacterium
ACTCCCTGCGCCCTCCGGCTCGCCGCCGCGCGGCCCGGGCGCCTCGCGCGCCGGCCCCTACTCGACCCGCTACTTGACCCGCGAGATCGCCTCCTTGGAGATGATCAGGCGCTGGATCTGGCTCGTGCCCTCGTAGATCTGGAAGATCTTCGCATCGCGCATAAGCTTCTCGACCGGATACTCCTTGTTGAAGCCATAGCCGCCGAAGATCTGCACGGCGTCGACGCAGACGCGCATCGTCGTGTCGGCGGCGAAGGCCTTGGCGCAGGCCGCCTCGTAGGAGTTCTTCTTGCCCTGGTCGTACAGGGCGGCCGCCCGCCAGACTAGCAGCCTGGCCGCGTCGAGGTCCTTGGCCATGTCGGCGATCATGAAGGCGATCGCCTGATGGCGATGGATGGCGACGCCGAAGGCCTGCCGCTCGCGGGCGTAGCGGATCGCATGCTCCATCGCCGCCCGCCCCACGCCGACCGCGCCGGCGGCCACCGGCGGACGGGTATGATCGAAAGCGGCCATGGCCAGCATCCAGCCGCGCCCTTCGGGGCCGATGCGGTTCTCCTCGGGGACGACCACATCCTCGAAGGTGATGGCGCGGGTGTCGGAGGCCCGCTGGCCCATGTTGTCTTCCTTCTTCCCGATCGTGACCCCGGGCGCGTCGGCGGGCACGACGAAGGCGGACATCCCGCGGATGCCCGCCTCCTTCTTCGTGTAGGCGAGCACGAAGAACCAGTCGGCCACGCCGGCGCCGCTGATCCACATCTTGCTGCCGTTGATGACGTACTCGCTCCCCTTGGGCACCGCCGTCGTCTTGATCCCCATGACGTCGCTGCCCGCCCCGGGCTCGGTCACCGCGTAGGCTGCGAAGCGCAGCTCGGCGGTCATCGGGCGCAGCCACTTCTCCTTCTGCTCCGGCGAGGCCCCGACCATGAGCGGCGCCGTGGCCAGCGTGTTGACCATCATCGCCGTGCTGATCCCGCTGCAGGCGGCGGCCAGCTCCTCGGCGATGAGGCACTCCATCAAGGCGTTCATGCCGGCGCCGCCGAGGTCCTCGGGCAGGCCGGGATTGAGCAGCCCGACCTCGAAGGCCTTCTGGCAGATCTCGCTCGGGAACTCCCCCGTCTGGTCGTGGTGCGCCGCCCGGGGGGCGATCTCGTTCTGGGCGAAGTCGCGCGCCAGGTCGCGGACCATGCCCTGCTCTTCCGTGAGGTCGAAGCCGATCATGCCCTCTTCTCCTTCCGCCGCTCGGTTGGGGTGGATGCCGCCCGCGCCGCCGGCGGCGTCGGGCCGGCGCGGAGCGGGCGGATTATAGGTGCCCCCGCGGAGCACCCTCAAGCGCCGATCCCGGCGCCCCCGCCGGACCCGGATTGCGCTTGGCGGGCTCGGCCGCGCCGGCCTAGGATGCCGCTGCGGACGCCGTCGTTTCGCCGCAGGGGATGCCGCGCATGGAGAGCCTGAACCGGGAGCCGAGACCCGCCGGTGGAACGACCCCGGTCGTCCTGGTCACCGGCGCGGCGCGCCGCCTCGGCCGCGCGCTCGTCGAAGCGCTCGCCGCCCGCGGGGCGGCCGTCGCCCTCCACTATCACCGCTCGCGGGACGAGGCTCATGCGCTGGCCGAGGCGATCCGCCCGCGGGCCGCGGGCGTCTGGCTCTTCCGGGCCGATCTGAGCGATCCCGACGAGCAGCAACGACTCGCCGACGAGGTGCTCGCCGCCTGTCCCGGGCTCAACGGTCTCGTCCACAACGCCTCGA
>VGIY01000570.1 GCA_016867695.1 Candidatus Eiseniibacteriota bacterium
CCGCGGAACCGGGGGGGGCCCCCCCCCCCCCCCGAGCCGCTCGCCGTCCCGGGAGGTCTCGTGACGCTGCGCGGTTGGGAGCAGGTCGTGCCGCAGCACGCGCCGGCCAGCGAGGAGCTCGCCTGGCTGATCGCCCGGCATCTCGGCCTCGTTCTCGGCGGGAGCGAAGGGAGCGGACGGGTCTCCTGGCAGCGCTGGCCGACCGGCCTGCTCGAGGGCCTCGATCAGCCCGCAGCGGCGCTCTACATCGGCGCCGGCCCGGCGGGCGGCGCGCCGGGAGAGGACGACGGGCGCCGCCTGGACGCCCTGGCCCTGGCCCTGGCCCTGGCGCTCGACGCGTTCGGGGCGCGCCTCGTGGAGATGGACCGATGAGCCCGCCCGCGTCGCGGAGCTGGTATCTGCGCTCGCGGCGCAGCCGCCGGAGGGCGCCTTCCTGGCTGGGTTGGGTGCTGGTCGTCCTGATCGCGCTGCTCGCCGCCGCGGCGCTCTGGTTCCTGCGCTCGCGGCTGCCGGAGGGCTTCTCGCGGGCGGGGCACCCCGCCGGGGCCGGGCGCATGGCGCCGCTCGTCGCCTGCGAGCTCTACTTCGGCGATCCCGCCGGACGGGGCTTGCAGCGCGAGCTGCGCTTCCTCGCCCGGGCCGAGGACCCCGATCGACGGGCGCGCGATGTCCTGCAGGCGCTGATCGACGGCTCGCTCACCGGGGGGCTCTCGCCCTGGCCGCCGGGGACGAAGCCGCGCGAGCTGTTCATCAGCCGCTCCGGGATCGCCTATGTCGAGTTCGACGAGTCGCTGAGGCGCGACGCGCCTCCGGGCGACTACATCGAGTGGCTGATGGCGGCGTCGCTGACCCGTACTCTCTGCGCCAATCTTCCCGCCCTGCGCGGAGTGCGCGTCCTGGTGGCCGGCCCGTCCTCCGGGACGCTCCTGCGCAACCTGCCTTTGGAGTGGACCTTCGTGCCCGCGATGTTCGATGATGCCGGCTGACCGCGGGTAGCCGCGGCTCCTGCGCGGCGGACGAGCGCATTCCCGAACGGCGAGACCGGGGCCGGGCGCGGGCGTGGAGCGGCGGCGTCGGGGCCGGGCGCGGACAGGGAGGCGGAGAGGATGGCGGCAGGGGGGCGGCAGGAGGCGGCCACGCGCCCGATCGGGGTCTTCGACTCGGGCATCGGCGGGCTGACCGTCGTGCGCGAGTTGCGGGCCGAGCTGCCGGGCGAGGAGATCCTCTACTTCGGCGACTCCGCGCGCGTGCCCTACGGCACGAAGTCGCCCGAGACGGTCCGCCGTTTCACGCGCGAGTGCGTCGCCTTCCTGATTCGTCGCGACATCAAGCTGCTGGTCGTGGCCTGCAACACGGCCAGCGCCGTGGCGCTGCCGCTTCTGGCCGGGGAGCTGACGATCCCGGTGGTCGGCGTGATCGAGCCGGGCGTGCGCGCGGCGCTGGCCCGCACGCGGCGCCGGCGGATCGGCGTGATCGGCACCGAGGGCACGATCGCCAGCGGCGCCTACCGGCGGGCGCTGGAGGGGAGCGTTCCGGGCGTCGAGATCCACGAGCGCGCCTGCCCGCTCTTCGTGCCCCTGGCCGAGGAGGGCTGGCTGGACGGCGACGTCCCGGCGCGCGTCGCCCGCGCCTACCTGGGGCCGCTGGCCGCCGGGGGCATCGACACGCTGATCCTGGGCTGCACGCACTACCCGCTGCTACGCTCCGTGATCGCCGCGGCGGCGGGGGAGGGCGTGGAGCTGGTC
>VGIY01000571.1 GCA_016867695.1 Candidatus Eiseniibacteriota bacterium
GCGACTCCCGCGCCAGCGCGACTCCGTCGCGCACGTGCGCCTCGAGGACCAACCGGCTCATCGTCGGCGCCAGCCGATCGTGCGGATTGCGCCGCCCGGCGGCCAGGTTCTCGATGAAGTAGTCGGGCTTGCTCAGCTTGCCGATGTCGTGGTAGTAGCCGATCACCCTCGCCAGCAGGGCGTTCGCGCCCACGGCGGCCGCCCCCGCCTCGGCCAGCGTGCCGACCATCAGGCTGTGATGATAGGTGCCGGGCGCCTCCAGCATCAGCCGCCGCAGCAGCGGCCGGTTGAGGTCGAGCAGCTCGAGCAGCGTCAGGTTGGTCGTCTTCTCGAACAGCGCCTCGGTGAGCGGCACGGCGAAGAGGGCGATGCCGGCGGCGATGAAGGGATTGGCGACGAGGTAGAGCCCGTCGGCGAGCAGCGTCTCGAGCGGCGTGTGGCGCAGCATTCCCAGCGCGCCCAGCGCGCCGAGATGCACGAGGGGCACGAAGAGGAGCAGCCGGTAGAGCTGCCGGCGATCCTGCAGCTCGCGCACGCTGCGGATGGCCGCCAGGGAGCCCAGGCCGACGATGAGCATGAAGTCGCTGCCCGCCTCTCCCAGCAGCCCGATCGCCAGTGTCAGGAACGCGCTCGAGACGATCGCCAGGGGCTCGTCGAAGAGCAGGGCGACGAGCACCCCGAAGGCGGCCACCGGAATGAGGTAGGGCGTCAGCCGCAGGCCGTTGAGCACGAGTCCCGCCAGGAGCAGCGCCAGCGCCTGCACGCCCGCCAGGAGCAGCAGGTCGCGCGCCTCGCGCAGCACCCAGCGCCGGTAGGAGACGATGAAGAAGACGTGCACGGCGATGCCGATGGCCAGCAGCAGCGACCGCCCGAGCAGGGCCATGTGCCGCTCGCGCCCCCCCTCGGCGGCGCTGTTCTCCCGCCAGTGCTCGTAGGACTCGAGGCGGCGCAGATCCTCGGGGAAGATCCGCTTGTGCGCCGGCAGGATCGCCTCGCCCTTGACGATCCTCTCGACGCTCGGGTCGACCGCGTCGCGGGCGAGCAGCCGGCGCTTCTCGGTCGCCTGCTCGTCCAGGCGCACGTTGGGCCAGGCGAAGCGCTCGACCAGCTCGGCCACGGTGCGCTCGAAGGGATCGGCCGCCGACTCCCGGCCGCGCCGCAGCTCTCCGCCGGCGGCGAACCGCTCCGTCGGGCCGACCCAATCGACGCCGCTGACTGCCAGGGTCACCCGCCCGCTCCCGGCCAGGCGGGACTCGAGATCGGGGGGGGTCACGCCCCGCGCGTGCAGCGCGCGCAGCCGCGCGCGCGCCTCGGCGAAGGCGACGCCCGTGCCCTGGGCCAGCAGCACCGCGTAGGCGCCCTGCGAGAGCGCGACGCCGCCGGCGTCGCCCGCGCGCGCCGCCCCGGGATCGTGGCGCAGCGCCTCGATCGCGCGCCCGAACCGCTCGAGCGCCGCCAGCGCTTCGACGGCGACCGAGTCCTCCAGGACCAGGACGGGCGCGACGGCGGCCATCGCCTCGTCCTGCTCGCGCCGCAGTTCCGCGGAATCCTTGAGCACGGCGAAGTCGAAGGCGGCGATCACCGGCTTGGGCAGCACCGCCCCCAGACGGTACTCCGCGCGCCGGTAGGAGACCTGCCGGGGGAAGACCGTCAGGCCCGCCAGGAAGACCGCGGCGAGCAGGAGGGCCAGCAGGAGCGGCGGGCGTTCGCGCAGCCGCGCGGCGAGGCGTGCGCGCGCCTCG
>VGIY01000572.1 GCA_016867695.1 Candidatus Eiseniibacteriota bacterium
CGGCCAGGGCGGCGGCATGGTCGCCACGCAGCCCGGCCAGGTCCCCGCGGGCGATCCAGAGCCCGCCGTGCAGCGGCTCGAGCTGCCGGCCCTGCTCGAGCAGCGCCTCGGCGTCGTCGTGGCGGGCCTGCTTGATCATCAGTTGGGCGGCGAGGAGACAGGCGTCGGCCAGGGGATGGATCTCGATCGATCGCCGCAGCGTCTCCTCGGCCTCGGCGTCCTTCTCCTGGAAGAGCAGGATCTTGCCCATGGTCAGCAGCACGTGGGGGTCGCGGGGCGAGATGGCCCCCGCGCGGCGGATGGCGGTCAGCGCCTGGTCGAGGCGCCCGGCGCGCATCAGCGCGTTGGCCCGGTCGATGCCCTCGAGGACGGGCATCATGTCCTTCGGGTCGGGCAGCGCGGTGGGGTCGCCGAAGGAGGTCGCCGTGCTGATGTAGCCGAGCGACTCGAGGCGCTGGCGGGTCTCGTAGTCGACCTCCGCGGTCGCGGCGCGCACGCCCTCCGGGGAGGGCCAGCGATCGAGGCGCGCCCGCAGGTCGGCGACCAACTCGTCGCGGGCGGCCGCGGCGGCGCCTGGCGCGGTCGCGTAGAGGTCGTTCAGCTCGCGGGGATCCCGGCGCAGGTCGTAGTACTCCGGCCGGGGGGCGAGGATGTACTTGTCGGTGTGACGCCGCAGGCCGAAGAGCGGCGCCCAGCCGTTCGTCAGGTAGGGCGCCATGCTCTCCATGTAGACGGCGCGCTGCCCCTGCTCCCGGCAGGCGAGCAGGCTGATCCCGTCGATGGGCCGGGTGCCCTGCAGGCCGAGCAGCTCCAGCACGGTCGGGAAGACGTCGGTGGTCGCCACGACGACGTCGTCCACGCGATAGGGGCCGCGGAAGAGGCCCGGGCAGGCGAGGATCAGCGGCACGCGCATGACCGAGTCGTAGATCAGCCGCTCGTGGGTGCTCTCGCCATGCTCGCCGAGGCCCTCGCCATGGTCGCCGACGGCCAGGATGAGCGTCCGCTCCCGGTAGCCGAGCCGGTCCACGGCCGCGAGCAGGCGGGCGATCTCGCTGTCCATGTAGGCGATCTCGCCGTCGTAGGGGCGGTCGCGGTAGCGGGAGAGGAAGGGCTGCGGGGGCATGTAGGGGTTGTGGGGATCGAAGTAGTGCACCCAGGCGAAGAAGGGGCGTCCGCGGTCGCGCCGCTCGAGCCAGGAGAGGGTGGAGCGGGTCACATCCCCGGCGATACGCTGGTTGAGATTCTCGGCGCCGGTGCCGGCGCTCTGGGCCGTGCCGATGTCGTCGTCGTAGAGGTCGAAGCCCTGGTCGAGCCCGAAGCGGGATTCGAGGACGAAGGCGGAGATGAAGGCGGCCGTCTCGTAGCCGGCGGCGCCGAGGATCTCGGCCAGCGTCTCCTGCTCGGGTCCGACGACGCTCTGGCCGTTGACGCGCGCCCCGTGATTCGGCGGGTCGAGGCCGGTGAGCATCGTCGCGTGCGAGGGCAGGGTGATCGGAGACGTGCAGACCGCGTCGCCGAAGAGGATCCCGGCGCGGGCCAGCCCGTCGATCGCGGGGGTCTCCACGTCCGCGTAGCCGTAGCAGCCGAGGTGATCGGCCCGGGTCGTGTCGAGCGTGATGAGCAGCACGTTGAAGCCCTGGGCGGCTCCCGGGCGGAGCGCGGCCGGGATTCCGGCGCGGGCCTGGGGCCGCAGGAGCGGCGCGACGGCCAGCGCCGCCAGGACGA
>VGIY01000573.1 GCA_016867695.1 Candidatus Eiseniibacteriota bacterium
AGCTCGCGGCGCGGTTCGCCCCCGAGGCGCTGGCGTTGACCCATCCCGGCGAGCGGGGCGCCGAGCCGCTCGCCGGATGGCGCGGCGCCCTGCTCACCGGCCCGGATGCGCAGCGCGAGCTGGCCCGCTGGCCGGGCGCCGAGATCGTCGTCAACGCCGTCGTCGGTGCGGCGGGCCTCGCCCCGAGCCTCGCCGCGCTGGAGTCGGGGCGCCGGCTCGCGCTGGCGAACAAGGAGTCCCTGGTCATGGCCGGGGCGCTGCTGCGCGCGGCGAGCGCCCGCCACGGCGGCGAGATCCTGCCGATCGACAGCGAGCACAGCGCGCTCTTCCAGTGCCTCGAGGGGCGCGCGGGGGGCGTCCGCCGAGTCGTCCTCACCGCCTCGGGCGGACCGCTGCGCGGACTGCCGCCCGAGGCGCTGGAGCGGGTCACTCCGGCCGAGGCGCTGCGCCATCCCACCTGGCGGATGGGGCCGCGCATCACCGTCGACTCGGCGACGATGCTCAACAAGGGGTTCGAGCTGATCGAGGCGCGCTGGCTCTTCGACCTGCCGCTCGAGCGGATCGCCGTCTGGGTCCATCCGCAGGCGATCGTGCACGGGCTCGTCGAGTTCGAGGACGGCGCGCTCCTGGCCCAGCTATCGCGCCCCGACATGCGCCTGCCGATCCAGTACGCGCTCTCGCACCCCGAGCGCTGGGGCGAAGCGGTCGGACCCTGCGACCTGACGGCGATCGGGGCGCTGACTTTCGAGGCGCCCGACGAGGCGCGCTTCCCCTGCCTGCGCCTGGCGCGCGAGGCGGCGCGGCGCGGCGGGACGGCCCCGGCGGTCCTCAACGCCGCCGACGAGGTCCTGGTGGCCGCGTTCCTCGAGGGCCGCATCGCCCTTCCCGACATCGCCGCCGGGATCGCCGACGCGCTCGAGCGCCACGCCGCGATCGACGAGCCCGCGCTGGAGGAGATCCTCGAGGCGGACGCCCGCGCCCGCCGCGCGGCGGAGGAGTTCGCGGATGGCCGCGCCGCGCGCGCCTGAGGGGGCCCCCGCCGGGCGCTCACGGCGGCGCCGGCGCTGGGGGGGGGACAGGGGCGCCCGCGCGGCGCGCCGCCTCGCCCTGGCGGCGGCGCTGTGGCTGATCCTCCCCGGGGGGGCTCCGGCGCCGCCCGGCGCGGCCCCGGGGGGCGGGCAGCCGGAGGCGCCGCTCGTTCACCGCATCCGCTTCGAGGGCGTCGAGCAGCTGTCGGAGAAGCGGCTGCGCGGGACGATGCGCCTGCGGCAGAAGGCCTGGTGGCGGCCGTTCCAGAGAAGCCACTTCTACGGCACCGATCAGCTCGAGCGGGACCTCGAGCGCGTGCTCTCCCTCTATCGCGGCGAGGGCTTCGTGCTGGCGCGCATCGAGGGGGTCGCCGTGCGCCATCTCTCGCGGGAGCTCGTCGACCTCGAGGTGCGCGTGCGCGAGGGCCCCCGGGCGTACCTGCGCAGCGTGAGCGTCGGCGACGCGCCTCCGGAGGTGGAGGCCGAGGCGCGCGGGGCGCTGGAGGCGCGGCCGGGGCAGCCGCTGCGCGAGGCGCAGCTCCAGCTCGACGAACTGCGCCTGCAGAGGCTCTGCGAGGAGGAGGGCTATGCGCTGGCGGAGGTGACCCAGGAGCAGCGCTTCCGCGCCGACTCGGTGGACGTGGTCTTCTGGGTCGCCGCCGGGCCGCGCGTGCGCGTCGGGCAGATCGACATC
>VGIY01000574.1 GCA_016867695.1 Candidatus Eiseniibacteriota bacterium
GAGCGCCGCTCCCGCCAGCACGTCTGAGGGGTAGTGCACGCCGACGTAGATGCGCGAGAAGCTGACCAGGGAAGCGAGCGCCAGCGCAGCCCAGCGCCAGCGCGGGAAGCCGAGCCAGAGGAGCGTCGCCACGCCGAAGCTGTTCGCCGCGTGGCTCGAGGGGAAGGATGCGCTGCGCGCCTGGCGCACCAGCGCCTCCACCTCGGCCACGGCGAAGCAGGGGCGCGTCCTGCCGACGAGGGGTTTGACGACGGCGCTCGAGAGCTGATCGGTCAGCAGGATGGCGACGGCCATGGCCAGCACCCACCAGCGCCCGGCCGCGCCCCCGCGCCAGAGGATCAGCAGCGCGAGCGCAAGGAGCGGCCCGACGAAGAGCCGCCCGTTCGTGAGCGTGGTGAAGAAGGCGTCGAGCCACGGGCCGCGCAGCGCCGACTGCACCCAGACGATGATCTCTCCGTCGAGCCGGACGAGCGCCTCCATTCCCCCCCCCGGTCGACGGGCGCGCGCGCTGATCCGTTCGTGACCCGAACCTCTCTGCCGGCTATCTTAGGGCTTCGGAAACGCGCTGTCACCGGCCGTCGCGGATCGGGCCGCGGGGCCGCGCCGGCGCACGCAGGACCAGCCTGCCGACCGGCTTGCCAGGCGCGCTGCGCGAGGGAGGGTTCTTTGACCGCCGACCGCCGGCAGCACCTCGGTGCCGAGGCCGCGTGCCCGCCCTCCTTCCTCTGGCACGAGCAGATCGGCATCTCCTGGCTCGGTATCTCCCGCGCCTGCGCCGGCGACGACGCGGAAGCGGCCGGAGTCGCGGCGGCCGACGCCCTCGGCGCTGCCGCCGCCCCCCGCTCCGCCGGCGCCGCCTGCGCCGGCGACACCGGCTTCGCGGGCGCGGACCCCGCCGCGCCCGAGTTCCGCGGCGGATTGAGCGCCCGCGCGGGAGGCGTGAGTCCCGTTCCCTGGGACAGCCTCGATCTCGGCCTGCGCACGGGCGACGATCCCGCGAGGGTCGCCGAGAACCTGGCCCTGCTCGCTCGCGCGACGGGTGTGGACCTTCCCCGGGCCGCCCGCATCTCGCTCGAGCATGGCGCGCGCGTGCGCCTGGCGACCGGCTCCGGCATGGCCGGGGCGGGCGACGCGCTCGTGACGACGCTGCCGGGGCTGCCGCTGGCCCTCACCGTCGCCGACTGCTTCCCGCTCTTCCTCGCCGCTCCCGGCGCGGTCGCCCTGGCCCACTGCGGCTGGCGGGGGATCGCCGCCGGCGTCGCCCCGGCGACGCTCGCCGCCCTCTGCCGCGCCGCCGGCTGCGACCCGTCGGCGGCCCGCGCCTGGATCGGCCCCGGCATCGGGCCCTGCTGCTACAGCCTGCCCGAGGCGACCGCATGCGTGTTCCCGGAGATCGCGCGCGGGGCGCGGGAGGAATCCGACGCCGCCGGCGGGGGCGCCTCACGCTCGACGGCGGGTCCAGCGGAGGGCGCCCAGGCTTCGCTGGGCGGAGATCCCTGCCGGCCTTCCCCCGCCGCCCTGGCCGTCGATCTCGCCGCCTGGCTGCGCGCGCAACTCGCCGCGGCGGGCATCCCGGCGGAGAGGATCGCCACGAGCGGCCTTTGCACTTCGTGTCGCGCGGAGTGGTTCTACTCGCACCGGCGGGATCGGGGGAAGACGGGGCGGATGCTCGCCTGGATCGAGGCGCTCGCGCCCGCGGGCGCCGCGCTCCGGGA
>VGIY01000575.1 GCA_016867695.1 Candidatus Eiseniibacteriota bacterium
GCCCGATCCAGGCGCGGGCGTCTCGCTCGTGGTCACCGATCTGAACTGGGAGGGGAACTTCCTGCCGGTCTACTTTTTCGCCGGCTACACCTATGGCCCCGGGCAGGTTCAGATCATCGAGAACCCGACGCTCGGCTTCTGCGGCACGGCCAACGTGAACAACGTGGAGTTCTCGATCGCCGCGGACTTTCGGGGCGCGCTCGGCGTCGGCGGCACGGCGGGCAAGCACGTCTGCCCCCCGACGATCATCCCGGGCGCCTGCTGCTTCGACGGCGGCAACACCTGCCAGGTCCTGCTGCGGGCGGAGTGCGTCGGGATGGGCGGGCACTTCAAGGGCGAGGACACGGTCTGTGCCCCCAACCCCTGCCCGACGACCTGGGCCTGCTGCATCGGCAGCCTCTGCTTCATGCTCTCCGAGGATGAATGCGTCAACGAGCAGGGCGGCCGCTGGCTGGTCGACAGGCTCTGCTCCGGGGTGGTCTGCGCCGATCTGCACGTCTGCTGCCTGCCGGGCAACAGCTGCGTCTACCTGACCGCGGCCGAGTGCGCTGGGGCGGGCGGCGCCTATGTCACCGACCCGCTCTTCCAGAGCTGCGATCCCAACCCCTGCCCCGTTTCGGTGGAGGGGGCGAGCTGGGGGACGATCAAGTCCCTCTATCGCTAGACCGGCCGGGAGGAGACGCGCGAATCGCCGGACGAGGACCGCGCCTGCGCGGCGCGCCAGGCCCTGGGGCGTGACAGGTGGCGGTCCGGAGCAGACGACCTCCTTGTCGGTGAGCCGCGATGACTCGGGGGCCTCCCAGCGAGGCCCCTCTTCATTGGTCCGCGGGAGCTCCGGGCGGCCGCAGGACCGGTGGGAGGAGCGCTCATGACCGTCGGCTCGTTCCTGCGGCCTCGAGGTCTTGCGCTGGCGCTCGGCGCCGCCCTCGCGCTTCATGCCGGCTGCGAAGGCGGTAAGGAGCGGCCCCCGGTGGTCGTCATCGGGCTCGACGGCGCCACCTGGGACATGCTCCAGCCCTGGATCGACCGGGGGGATCTCCCGGTCCTCGCCGCGCTGCAGCGCGAGGGCGCCTGGGGTCAGATGCAGAGCTCCGTGCCCTACCTCTCGCCGCCCGCCTGGGCCACCGCGGTGACCGGCGTCAACCCGGGCAAGCATGCCGTCTTCGACTTCCAGCGCCGGTTGCCCGGCCAGTCGGTGATCGTCAACGAGACGGCCAAGAGCCGGCGGGCGCAGCCCATCTGGAAGATGCTCGAGCGCAGCGGGCGCCGCTCCCTGCTGCTCAACATCCCGATGACCGATCCCCCCGACGAGGTGCTCGGGCTCTGCGTGGCCGGCTTCCCGCACGCCGACTACTCGGGCCACGGCGGCTACACCTACCCGCGTGAGCTCGAGAAGCGCCTGGGGGACTACCCGCTCGACCGGCTGGAGATGAAGCTCGTGGCCGGCAGCGAGGACAGCCTGCTGGCCGTCTATGGCGCCGGCCGCGAGGCGCGCCTGGCGGTGGCGCTCGATTGGCTGCGGTCGGAGCCCTTCGATCTCTTCTGGGTGGTCTTCACCGGCACTGACCGCATCCAGCACACCTTCTGGGTGTTCAGCGATCCCGAGAACCCGAACTACGATCCCGAGCGCGCGGCCCGCTACGGGCGGGCGATCCACGACTTCTGGGTCGAGCAGGACCGGGCCTTGGGAGAGGTGCTGGCCGC
>VGIY01000576.1 GCA_016867695.1 Candidatus Eiseniibacteriota bacterium
GGAGGCGCCCGGCGGCGTTCGGGCGGCGGATCCGGCGGGGATGCCCGATCGTCGTCGGGCGACTCGCCCGGCGAACCGGCGCCCGGCGCCGAGCGCCCCGGGGCGGATCGGGCGGCGAGCGAGGGGGGCGCCGGCCTTGGCGTCCGCGAGCCCGCGCAGAGCCGGGATCGGGCCGACCGCCGGCCTGCCGGCGACGATCGTCGGTCCGCCCGCGACGATCGCCGGCCCGCCCGCGACGATCGCCGGTCTCGGCGGCCCGGGCGGCGCGACTCGGCCCCCCCATCGCCACGCGAGGGCTCGCGCGGAGGCGTCCGCATCGTCACTCCGACCGAGTTCGAGGCGGGACGGCGCCCCAAGAGGGGGCGCTACTCGATCACCGGGGCCCTGTTCCGCTCGCGGCGCAAGCGGATGCACAAGTCGCTGGGCGGGGGAGCCGGCAGCGGCGAGTGGTCGTGGCCGGAGCTGCCCAAGGAGCCGAGTCCGATGAGGGATGAGCCTTCGGGGCCCGGGGCTATCGCGCGCGCAGCGGAGGGCGCTCGGCCGGGGGAGCCATCCATGGCGCCTGAGGGGGACTCCGCAGAGCGGCCTAGGGAGGTCTTTCCCGAGCCGAACGAGGCGCCGTCCGAGTGGGCGATGCCGGACGCGGGCGGGGTTCCAGGCAAGCCCCGGGAAGCTCCCGCCGAGAGCGAAGAGCCGCACCAGCCCCCTGATGCGGACTCGGATGCGGAGGAGCCCGACGACGATGCCCGGTTTGGCGGGCGCGGCGCGGAGTAGCGGGCGCGTGCCCTATTGCGGGCCGCTCAGGTAGGGCCGTCCCGAGGCGTATAGCGCCCGGCGCAGCGCGATCTCCTCCGCCGCGCGGCGATCCCCGCGCTGGAGGGCCCGGTTCTCCCCCGCCTCGGCCGCCCGCACCGCCTCGGCGAAGCGCCCCGTCGCCGCGAGCGCGGCCGCCAGTAGGTCGAGCGCCCGCGGGTCGGCGGCGCCGCCGCGGGCGAGCCCGCGGGCGATCTCCAGCGAGCGTTCCCCGTCGCGCACGCCGGCGTCCGGGTGCGTGGCCAGCAGCCAGGCCAGCTGCGACGCGATGTCGCCGCGCTCCGGATGCCGGCGCAGCGCCTCCTCGAGCCGGGCGACCGCCGCCTGCGCGCGGCCGGAGCGCGCCTCGATCTCCGCCAGCGCGGCGGCATAGCGCACCTCGCCCGGTCGCTCCCGCAGCCACTCGCGCAGGAGCAGCTCGCTCTCCGCCGTCCGCCCGCTGCGCGCCAGCAGCAGCGCGTGGTTCAGCCGGATGTCGCGGGGATCGGCCACGAGCGCCATCGCCCGCTCGAGCAGTGGTATCGCCTCGTCGTAGCGGCCCCGGCCGGCCAGGAGGCCCGAGAGGTCGTTGAGCGTGACGGGATCGTCCGGGTCGAGGCGCAGCGCCTCCCGGTAGGCGGCTTCGGCCTCCTCCGTCCGGCCCGACGCGGCCAGCAGGCCCGCCAGGTGCGCGTGCGTAAGCGCGCGGTCGGGCTCTCCCGCGATGGAGCGGCGCAACGACGCCTCCGCCGCGGCGGACTCCCCGCGCTGCGCCTGCAGGACTCCCTGGAGGTGGAGCGCGTTGGGATACTCGGGGGCCAGGCGCAGCGCGCGCTCGATCAGGGCGCCGGCGCGCTGCGGGTCGCCGCGCTGCTCCATCCAGGCGTAGGCCGCGTTGCAGAGCGCCGG
>VGIY01000577.1 GCA_016867695.1 Candidatus Eiseniibacteriota bacterium
ATGCCCTGGGTGCTGGTGCGCGTCCACTGGCTGTGCGGGCGGTCCCAGCTGTCGATCTGCCGCTCGGCGCTCGCGAAGTAGCTGGTGCGCCCGTGGTCGAGGGCGCCGTCGGTGCGGATGCCGGCGTTGAGCGATCCCAGCTCCACTCGGGCTTCGGTGCGGGCGTAGTCGCGCGTCTCCAGCGCAGCGGCGGGCTGCAGCGCGAGCGCCTCGAGCTGTTCGCGGCGGGCGTCTCGCGACCGCCCCAACCGCAGGTAGACCTCGGCAAGCTGGAAGTGCGCCAGCGCGAAGGTCGGGTCGCGGTCGACCGCTCGGCGCAGCGAGGCCCAGGCCTTGTTGACCCGGTTCTGCTCGAGGTAGACCCGCCCGAGATACGTGTGTGTGCGGGGGGAATCGTCGCCCAGCCGCACCGCGAGCTCGCCCTCCTGGACGGCCTCGGCGAAGCGGTTGAGGTCCAGGTAGGCGATGGCCAGGTTGGCGTGCGGCATGGCCCAGTCCGGCTGGAGGCGGGCGGCCTCCTGGAAGGCTTCCACCGCTTCCTCCAGGCGGCCCTGAGCCAGGTGGATCGCGCCCAGGTTGTGGCGCGTCGCCGCGGAGCTCGAATCGAGGGCGATGGCGGCCTTCTGCATCTCCATCGCCTGCGCGAGCTTGCCCTGGCGAGCGTAGGTGACGCCCATTCCCGTGCGGGCAGCCACGAGGGAGGGACTCAACTCGAGCGCCCGGTCGAAGCAGCGCTCGGCGGTGGCCAGATCGTTCTGGGCCAGCGCGATCATGCCCAGCGCCGAGTAGCCTGGGGCGCAGCGGGGATCGAGGGCGACGGCCAGCCCGGCCGCGCGGAAGGCGTCGGTGAGTTCGCCTTGGGCGACCCGCAGGTCGGCGCGCACGAGGTGGGCGGCCACCGAGTTGGGATTGGCCTCCAGGGCGAGCGCCGTCTCGGCCTCGGCCGTGCGGGCGTCGCCGGTGAAGAAGGCGGTGGTGGCGAGGCTCGCGTGGGCCAGAGCGGAGGCCGGCGCAAGCGCCACGGCGCGCCGGGCAGCCGCGTCGGCGGCGTCGGTGTCGGCCTCCGCCAGGGAGACCAGGCTCAGCAGCGCGTGGGCCTGGAAGAGGTTCGGGTCGGCGGCCAGGGCGCGCTCGAGGGCGGCCCGCGCCCCGTCCGCGTCGCCGGTGCGGACGGCAGAAAGGGCGGCGACAGCGTGGGCGAGGGCGTTGTTCGGCTCGGCGGCCAGAGCCCGACCCACCAGGTCGCCAAGGGTCTCGGCGCCAGGCGCTCGGCGGCGCGGAAGACCTCGATGGCCTCCGCGGCCTGTCCTTGCTGCAGGAGCGCGTGCCCCAGCGAGGCCTGAGCGCGCGGGTCGTCGGGGGCGACGTCAAGCGCCCGCCGGTAGTACGCCTCAGCCTCCGGGAACTCCCCGAGGTCGTGCCGAACGTCCCCGGCCCGCAGCTGCGCCTCGAAGTCGGCCGGGTCCGCCTCGGCCTCGCGCCCGGTCTCCTCGGCCAGGTCGAGCAGGCGTTCCCGAGTCTCGGCGGGGTGGCGCCGGATCTCGAAGTCGAGCCACGCATTCTGCAGGGAGGCCTCCCACTGCAGGTACTGGGAGGGATCGACCGCCATCGGGCGGGTTGGCGGGGAGGAGGCGCTCGCGGCGCTCTGTTCGTTCGGGCGCACCGTCACGCGGCCCAGGTCGTTGAAGAACGCGACCT
>VGIY01000578.1 GCA_016867695.1 Candidatus Eiseniibacteriota bacterium
GGCTGACGCAACGCCGGGGCGATGCGCAGAAGGCAGGGTTTGCGCGCCGGAGAGCGCCGGTGTAGAGAAGAAGGGGATGAGATCCGCGAACCCGAGGTCCCGCACAGGGGAGGGCACCCGATGAGAGTCCCGCGAGCGATCCTTCCGTGGCTGCTGCTCGGCTGCGCCGCCGTCGCCGCCGGAGCGGACAGCCTGGAGAACAGCCTCTCCGCCTACAGCGGCGAGAACGGCAGGAAGTACATGCAGCCGCTGGCCGACGCGATCGTGGCCAACCTGAACAGCGGGCTCTTCTCCACGGCCGCCATCGACGGGAAGGGCTTCAGCTTCAGCATCGGCCTGGCCGGCATGGTCGCCCTGATCGGCGACGACCAGCGCACCTTCACGGCGACCACCGAGGCGCCCTTCTCGCCGGAGCAGTCGGCCGAGGCGCCGACGATCTTCGGAACGACCGAGGGCGTGCCGCTGACCGGCACCGGCGGGACGGTCTACACCCTCCCCGGGGGATTCGACGTCGACAAGTTCCCCACGGCCGTGCCCCAGATGATGATCGGCGGGCTGCGCGGGACCGAGGCGCTGGTGCGCTTCGCCGCCGCGACGCCCGATGAGGAGTTCGGCCAGATCCGCCTGCTGGGGCTGGGGGTCCGCCACAGCCTCAGCCAGTACTGGGCCCGCGCGCCGCTCGACCTGGCCGCGGGCGTCTTCTGGCAGAGCTTCCGTCTCGGGGACATCGTCGACGCCAGGACCATCTGCCTCGGCCTGCAGGGAAGCCTGACGAAGGGAGTCCTGACGGGCTACACCGGGCTGGCCTACGAATCGGGCACGGTCGATCTCGAGTACACGCAGGAGGTCGCCGGCGAGGAGGTCGAGCTCGCCTACGACCTGGACGCGGCCAACACGATGCGCTGGACGATCGGGCTCGCCCTGGAGCTCGCCTTCGTGCGCCTGCACGCCGACTACAACCTGGCCTCGCAGAGCACGATCGCCGTCGGGCTCGGCTTCGGCCACTGGAAGCACTAGGAGGCAGTCATGCGGAGAACCCTCAATCGCGTCCGCGGCGCGCGGCGCATCGCGCCCGCCATGGCGTTCGTCCTCGCCGCGCTGGCGCTGCCCGGCCTGCTGGGCTGCGAGAAGCAGGTCTTCCACCTATTCGTCGACTTCAGCCACGAGGCGGCCTACGAGTTCGACGGCACCGGTCCCTTCACCTACTCGGCCACCGTGACCAGCCCCGACATCAAGGACGAGCTCGACATCCCCGAGGACGGCCGGATCACCCGCGTGGAGATCAAGGCGCTCTCGCTGCGGGTGGACACGCTGGAGGGCAACGAGGCCGTCGCGCTCGCGCTCACCGGCCGGATCGACGATCGCACCGGCCCCCTGGATCTCCTCTTCGAGAACCAGACCGTGCCGCTCGTCGGGCTCGACGTTCCCTACATCGGCTTGAACGCGCTGATCGAGGCGGGCATCACGAAGCTGCGCAACAAGATCAACGGCTTCATCGACGAGACGAACACGGCGGCGTTCGACATCCAGGTCGAGGGAGACTCGACTCCGTCGGGACAGCGCGTGCACCTGCTGCTCACGCTGGTCGTGGACATCACCGTCTACTACGACCAGTGCCTGGACATGCCCGCGGCCCTGACGAACGGGGAGCCCTGCGAGTGGTGAGCCGAGGTCGGCGCGCCGGCC
>VGIY01000579.1 GCA_016867695.1 Candidatus Eiseniibacteriota bacterium
TGGGTCGTAGTGATCCGACAGGAACCCGCTCGCCCGGCGCACGCCGACGTGCCCGATCCCGTGCCCCTGGAGGATCGCCTGGGCCGCCTCGGCGCCGCTCATGCCGCGCAGCGTGGCGGTCCTGGAGAAGCGGGCGAAGGTGCTCTTCACCCGAACCTGGGCGACGATCGAGAGCGCCAGCGCGGGGCCGACGAGCAGGAGGTAGAGCGGGTCGAAGAAGAGCATGGCCGATGGTCTCCCTTCTCATCCTCGGGCGCCGCGGACAACCCCGCGGGACCGGCGTGCGCACACTCCTACGCGGGCGCCGGGCGCCGGTTCCTCAAGCTAGCGGGCGGCGCCAGAGGCCGTCAACCGCTCTTCCAGGCGCAGCAGCTCCTCGCGCCAGGGACGCATGGACGGATCCAGCAGCCCGCGCTGGTCGAGCAGGCCGAGGAGCCCGATCAGTTCCCGCACGCGGCGCAGCCCCGCCTCGCCGGCCGCCGCCCCCGGATCCGAGCGCAGCCGCTCCCGGCCGGCGATCAGGAGCCCGGCCGTCGCCCCCTCGAGCCGTGGATCGCGCGACAGCGCGGCGCGGAACAGCCCCTCCGCCAGGACCGGGTCGCCGGCGTCGAGCGCCAGCGCGCCGGCCCGCTCGAGGAGATCGGCGCGCCGCGGATCCCGGGACGCGGCGCGGCGGTAGGCGGCGATCGCCTCCTCCGGCAGACCGAGCTCTTCCGCCATCGCCCCATGGAGGGCCGCCGCGCGCGCCGACTCGCGCGGCGACGCCGAGGTGCGCCTCGCCCACTCGAGCGCCGCGGCGAAGTCCCCCCACTCGGCATGGATCATGGCCAGGAGGAACGGCGCCTCGGCCGCCGTCGTGTCGCGCGCCGCCTCGCGCAGCTCCCGCTCGGCGCCGGTCAACTCCCCCGCGTGGAAGAGCAGCGCGCCGAGAGCGCCGCGGAAGCGCGGGTTGCCGGGGAAGATCTCCACGCAGCGCCGGTAGGCGGCCTCGGCCTCCTCGCCGCGGCCCGCCTTGCGATGGTACTTGCCGACCTCCTCGAAGGCGTAGGCGCGGGCGAAGCGCGGCAGGTCGGCGATCCCATCCTCGAAGCGCCTCAGGGAGCGTGTCTCGCCCGCGTTGAGCCAGAACCAGGGCGCGCTGAGCAGCACCGCCGTGACGGCGGACCAGCCGATCAGCCGGTGGCGCTCCCGCGCCTGCGCGCGTCCCCGCCAGAGACGGAAGGCCGCCAGCGTGAAGAGCACCGCCGACGGGGCGAAGAGGTCCCAGTCGCGCACGACGCCCAGGCGCAGGTGCAGGAGCAGCATGAGCAGGATCAGCCAGAGAGAGCCGGCGAGCAGGACGATCTCGCCGCGCGCGAGCCGCGTCCCCGCGCGGCGGCGGGCCGCGCACCCGGCGGCGATGAGCGCCAGCGGCACGGGAGCGAGCAGGAGCAGCAGGTTGACGAGGTCCTTCAGATGGCGGGCTCGCAGCCACCCCTCGCCGCCTCCGATCCCCCGCAGGATGGCCGCGCCGGGGGCCCGCTGCAGGAAGTCCAGCCGGAACCAGTCCGGGCCGTAACCGCCCAGGAGGAGCAGCCCGACGCCGGCGAGCAGTCCCGCCGCCGGCGGCCAGGCGATCTCCGCCGTGCGGCGGATGATACCCGCCGGCTCCTGCTCCTCCGGCAGGAGCGCGGCGAGCAGGAGC
>VGIY01000580.1 GCA_016867695.1 Candidatus Eiseniibacteriota bacterium
GATACTCGCGGCGCACCCTTCATCGGACTCTCACTCGTACTCGAAGCGGCATTTGAGGTCGAGGCTGTATTCGTCGTTGTAGCCGCCCGCGGCCTGGCGGTCGCGGGCCACGCCGGTGCGCAGGTAGAGGAAGCCGCTCAGGCGGTAGTGCACGGAAAGGTCCATCTCCGGGTCGAGCGCCAGCTCCTGGGCGTAGTTGACCTGGAAGACCGGGGTCACCACCGGCCGCCAGGTCAGCCTCAGGGGATCGCTGCCCGACCCGCCGGCGGCGATGCCGACGCGGGAGAAGAGCGGCGACTGGGCGACCAGGCTCGTCTCGATGCGATCGACCATCGTGTTGACCAGGATCCACTGCGTCTCCGAGGCCGCCTCGAAGCGGCCGCTGCGGGTGAAGCGGCCGATGCTGAGCAGTTCGACGATCTCCTCCTGGCTGAGCGGCGGCAGCGAGGAGAGCTCGACCTCGAGCGCTTCCGGCCTGCCGTGCACGGTGACCTTCACCGTCACCGTCTCGCTCGGGCCGTCCGCGGCGGCGGCCACCGCCACCGAGGTCTCGGCCTCGACCGTCAGGCTCAGGTCGGGTCCCGCCCCCGTGTCGCGGAAGTCGACCGTGCCCTCGCGCACCGCGAAGGTGTTGTTCAGCAGCCGGTAGGTTCCGCCGAGGACGCGCAGGCTGCCGCTGACGTTCCAGTGCGGCCAGCGATAGGCGACGTGCAGCCGCCCCCGGCCGACGTCGGCCTTGGCGTTGATCTGGCTGACGTGGATGCTGCCCGGCGCGTCGACGTCGAGGTCGATGACCCAGGGCACCGCCTCGCCCGCCTGCGCCGGCGGCTCCTGCTCGGCCAGGTTCTGCGTGATCGTGCCCCGCAGCACCTCGACGACGCCGTTGAGATGGGGCACGAGGCTCGGCCCGCTGCCGGTCGTGAAGGCGTTCAGCGAGGCGTTGGCGGTGAAGTCGTACTGCCCCTCCTCCCAGATGCGCGCCCCCTCGACGGCGGCGGTGAAGTCGAACTGGTCGGGCAGCGTGAAGGTGCCGACCGCCGTCACCGTGCCGTGCGGGCCGGTGCGCGCGTCGAGCGCGCGCACGCGGATCGCTCCCGGGAGCAGCTCCAGCCTGGCGCGCGCGTCGTAGATGCGCTCGCTGCGCTGGGGAATGCGCAGCCCGCCGTCGTTGAGCGCCAGGTTCCCGCGCAGCTCCGGCGACGCCGCCGCTCCCGCCAGCATGATCTGGCCGCTCAGCACTCCGGTCGCATCGGGCAGCCAGCGCGACAGCCCCGAGAGCAGGCTCAGGTCGAGCGCGTCGAGCTCGAGATGCATCTGCGTCTCCCCCGCGGCCGGCCGCGCCGCCGGCGGGGCGAGCGACAGCAGCAGGGGGTAGAAGCCCCGGCCCCAGGTCGTGTGCCCGTTGGCCTGCAGGCGGAAGTCGTCGAGGCGCACGAGGGAATCGGCGTAGGTCGCCGCCAGGACCAGGTCCCCCAGCTCGGCGTGGGCGAAGCGCAGGCCGGCGGCTTGCGCCTCCAGCCGCGCCGTCGGGCGGCGCGGCGTGCCCCCCAAGGCGAGGGTGCCGCGCAGCATCCCGCCAGAGCCCCGGGGCGCCCGCTTCGGGACCGGATCCCAGGGCGTGATCACCTGGACCGGCACCGCCTCGCCCGAGACGAGCATCGTCGTCGCCAGGCCGCCCGAC
>VGIY01000581.1 GCA_016867695.1 Candidatus Eiseniibacteriota bacterium
AGGCGCCGGAAGAGGTCCTCGCCGCCGTAGCGCGCCAGGCAGCCGACCATGGCGATGCGCAGCCCCGGGTGGCGGTGGCGGAGCGGCCGGTAGCCGCGCAGGTGGCCGATCACGCGCTCGGCGGCCCGCTCGCGCACCCCGCAGGTGTTGACGATGATCAGGTCGGCCTCCTCGGCCCGCTCGACGCGCCGCCAGCCGTCGGCCTCGAGCAGGCCGCGGATGAGCTCCCCGTCGGCCTCGTTCATCTGGCAGCCGTAGACCTCGAGCAGGTAGGTTCCCGCCATCGATCCCTCGCCTCGCGGCGCGTCGCCTTGCGTCGCCCCGTTCACCTCGACGCGTCTCGCCCCTCGCGACCCTCGCGACCCTTCTCGTCCCGCCTCATCGCGAGGCGATCGACCAGGCAGGCCTGGAGCCGCGGCCCCAGGGAGGGCCCGGCGACGACCTCGATCAGCTCCCCGACGACCGCGCCGGGGGCTTCCCCGCGCAGGCGCACGAACTCGCCGCTCCAGCCCTCGGCGCCGGCACCGGACAGGCGCTCGACGAGCAGGGCGCAGCGCCGGCCGCGCAATCGCTCCTGGAATCGCAGGCGCAGCCGCTCGTCGAGCGCGCGCAGGCGGCGTACCCGCTCTCGCCGCACGGGCGGCGGGACCTGGCCCTCCATCCCGGCCGCAGGCGTCCCGGGCCGCGCCGAGAAGGGGAAGGCGTGCAGGTAGGTGAGGGGCAACTCCTCGAGCAGCGCCAGCGTGCGGCCGAACGCCTCCTCGCTCTCGCCCGGGAAGCCGGCGATCACATCGGCCCCCAACCCGAATGGTCCGCGCCCGGCGGTCAACCGCGCCGTCAGGCGCCTCAGGTCCGCGCGCCGGTAGGGCCTGCCCATGCGGCGCAGCGTCTCGTCGTCCCCCGACTGCAGCGGGAGGTGCAGACTCGGCGCGATCCGCGGCTCCCCCGCCAGCGCCTCGATCAACGCCTCGCTGAGCGCCATCGGCTCGATCGAGCTCAGCCGCAACCGCGCCAGCCCCTCGATCCTCGCCAGGGCGCGCAGGAGGGCCAGGAGCCGCGCGTGAACGCCCGCATCGAGCCTCCATCCCTCCGGGTCGCTCCGCTCCGTCGGCGTGCCCGTCGCCGCCTGCGGCCGCTCGCCCCCCCGGGTCCACTCCACGCCGTAGAGGCCGAGGTTGACGCCGGTCAGGACGACTTCCCGGAACCCCGCCTCGACGAGCCGGCGCGCCTCGTCGAGCACCTCGCGCTCGTCGCGCGACAGGGGCCGGCCCCGCAGCCGGCCCACGATGCAGTAGCTGCAGGCGGCGTCGCAGCCATCCTGGATCTTGAGCAGCGCGCGCGTCCGGCGACCGCCGACCGCCCCGGCGCGGCCGAGGAAGCGCGCCGGCGTCGGATCCGCCTGCCAGGAGACCCGCTCCGGCAGAGCCCCGGCCCGCCGCGCCGCCGGCGTCTCCATCAACCGGTCGAGCAGCCCGGGAAGCGCGCTCTTCGCCGCGTTGCCGGCGACGTGCGCCACGCCGGCGATCCCCGCCAGCGCCTGCGGCTCGAGCTGCGCGCTGCAGCCGGTGGCGATCAGCAGGCCGTTTCCCGCGATCCGGGCCGCGCGGCGGATCTCCTGACGCGACTGCGCCTGGGCCGAACCGGTCACGGCGCAGGTGTTGACGACCAGGATGTCG
>VGIY01000582.1 GCA_016867695.1 Candidatus Eiseniibacteriota bacterium
GGCCGCGACACCTTCCAGCGGCTGGCGGAAGAGGAGCTCGACCACTTCCACTTCCTCCGGGCGCAGTACGGCTCGCTGCTCAAGACCGGAACCGTCGACGAGACGGTCCGCCTGGGCGCGAAGCAGTTTACCGGCGAGCACCCGATCTTCTCCGACGAGCTCAAGAAGCGCGCCGGCGGCGCCCACTTCGAGATGACCGCCCTGTCGATCGGCGCGCAGCTCGAGCTCTCGGCGGTCCACTTCTACAGCGCCGAGGCGGAGGCGGCGCCCGACGCCAAGCTGGGCGCGTTCTACCGGCAACTGGTGGATTGGGAACTGGGCCACCTGCGGGCGCTGGAGAAGGAAGTCGACGCGCTCAAGGAGGCTTACTGGCACGAGGCCAAGTTCGAACCCTTCTAGTCGGATCCAGTCGAAACAAGCACTCGACATGCGAGGAGGTGTCTCATGGTGAAGAGAGGGATGGCGCGCGGGCGCTCCGGCGCGGCGGGAGCGGGGCGGATGACGGCGAGGAAGGTCGCCGGGAAGGCGCCGGGGAGGGCTCCGCGCAAGGCGGCTCCCGCCGAGCCCAAGATGCTCGCGGCGATGAACCGTCAGATCGTCGAGGAGCTCGACTCCGCGTACCTGTACCTGGCCATGGCCGCCTACTTCGAGGGCGAGGGCCTCGAGGGGATGGCCCACTGGATGAAGGCCCAGTCGATCGAGGAAGTCATCCACGCGATGAAGTTCTTCGGCCACATCCACAGCCGCGCCGGCACGGTCGAGCTGCAGGCCCTGGCCAAGCCGCAGAAGACCTGGGCCTCGCCGCTGGCGGCATTCGAGGCCGCCTACGCCCACGAGCGGCACATCACCCGCTGCATCCACGACCTCGTCGACCTTGCCGCGGCCGAGAGGGACCATGCGGCTCTCCCGCTCCTGCAGTGGTTCGTCGAGGAGCAGGTCGAGGAGGAGGAGTCGGCGCTCAAGGTGGTCGACCTGCTCAAGCGCGTCGGCTCCTCGGGCCACGGGCTGCTACTGATCGACCGCCAGCTCGCGGCGCGGGCGATGCCCGTGTCGATGCCCGCCAACGGGGAGTAGGTTCGGTCGCCGGATCGGCGATGACCGGCGGGCGGGCGGGGAGAGCCTCGCCCGCCCGTTTCGTCAGGCCGGCTCCGCCGCGCCCGTCTCGCGCTCGATCCACTCCAGGTAGTCGGGCAGGCCGGCGGCGATGGCGTAGGCGACGATCGCCGGGACCTCGTAGGGATGCAGCTCGCGCAGCCGCGCCTCGAGCCGCGGATAGAGCGCATCGCGCGTCTTGATCACGAGCGCCCACTCCCGCTCGCTCTGCACCTCGCCCTTCCAGCGGTAGATCGAGCCGATCGGGAAGAAGTTGGCGCAGGCGGCGAGCCGCTCGTCGACCAGGATGCGGGCCGTCCGGCGCGCGGCTTCCTTATCGGGCAGGGTGGTGTAGACGCTCCACGCGTTGCTCACCGCCAGTTCTCCTCTCTGTTCTCCCCCGCGGTTCTCCCCCGTTCGCTCCGGGCGGCAGGCGGTGCGGTCATCGCGGCTCCTGCTGGCGGAAGCGGTAGATCCGGGCGTCCTCCTTGCTGAAGACGCGCACGAAGTCCCCCGTCGCCGGGACGGGCGCTTCCCGATCGTCTCCGCCCGGCCACTCGCTCCTCAGGTAG
>VGIY01000583.1 GCA_016867695.1 Candidatus Eiseniibacteriota bacterium
AGGCGCTCGAAGTTCGCCGCCATCGACAGATAGAGGTATCCCGAGTACAACTCGGCGTTCACTTGCTGGTTCAAGGCTGCCTGCATCTTCTCGCCCAACATGGCTCTCATCCCTTCCACAGGCCGTGGAGGTTGCAGTACTCGCGCGCAACGGTCCCCTCGGCCTCGACGTTGAAGACAGCTTCCGGAGCATCCCCCGGCTTCAGGAACTGCCGGTAGGCCTTGCCATCCACGACGATCTCGATCCACTCGATGAGGTGCTCCTCGGTCATCGGGTGCGCGACCTCGCCCACCTTCACCTTGAGCCCGCCCTCGATCTTCTCCTGGACCGGTACATGCTTCTCGACGGCCGCGTCCGTGGTGTTCTCGGTGAACAGCCTCATCGGCTCGCCACAACACACGAGCTCGCCCTGTCCGCCGTGCAGCACCTCGATGATGTTCCCACAGATCTCGCACTTGTAGACTTCCAGCTGAGCCGCCACGGTTGGACCCCCCTTCATTCGGTTCGTGGCATGAGCGTCCCGCTCATGGACATCCGGTCTGGCCGGCGCAGTCGCCGGCGGTCCAGCCTACCAGTTCTCGCCGAGCAGCTCGAAGTGCGCCTGGGGATGCGCGCACGCCGGACACACCCCCAGAGCCTCCGTCCCCTCGTGCAGGTAGCCGCAGTTGCGGCACCGCCATGTGACCGTCTCCGCCCGCTTGAAGACCGTGCCGGCCTCGACGTTGGCCAGCAGACCCAGATATCGCTTCTCGTGCTGCTTCTCCGCCACCGCGATCGACTCGAACACGATGGCGGCCGCCTCCAAGCCCTCCTCGCGCGCCGTCTCCGCGAAGCCGGGGTACATCTCCGTCCACTCGTAGTTCTCGCCGCCGGCCGCGCCCTTCAGGTTCTCGGCGGTCGTGCCGATCGTGCCGGCCGGGAAGGCCGCCGTGATCTCGACCTCGCCGCCCTCCAGGAGCTTGAACAGCCGCTTGGCGTGCTCCTTCTCCTGGTCGGCGGTCTCGGTGAAGATGGCCGCGATCTGCTCGTACCCGTCCTTCTTCGCCTGACCCGCCGCGTACGTGTACCGGTTGCGCGCCTGGGACTCGCCCGCGAACGCCGTCAGGATGTTCCTCTCCGTCTGGGTGCCGCTCAGCGCCATTCGTGACCCTCCTGATATCGCCCCCTCAGGGCGTGGAATGCTCACGAGCCCCCCCGTCTCCGACACGTGGGGCAGAGCCCGGTGAACTCGATGCGATGCTCGTCGATCCGGTAACCCGTCGCTGCGGCCGCCTCCTCCGTCAGACGCGCGCCGATCGAGGCCGCCACATCCTCAACGCGCCCGCAGCGAGAGCACCGAACGTGGTGGTGGGGCTGCACTTCCCCGTCGAAGCGGGCAGGCTCCCCCATGAGGTGGATCTGACGGATCTCCCCGGCTCGGTCCAGCACTGCAAGGTTGCGGTAGACCGTACCCAGACTCACGTTGCTCACCGTCCGGCGCACGCGCCGATGCACTTCCTCGGCCGTCGGGTGGTCGTGGCTCCGTCGAACCTCTTCGAGGATGGTCGACCGCTGAACGGTGGTCCGCAGCTTCGTGGCGACTGTCACCTTACCCCTCCCGTAATGGTAATCACTCTCGTTTGCTGCGAAGTTCCCGGGCTCGAACTCAGTCCCGACGCCT
>VGIY01000584.1 GCA_016867695.1 Candidatus Eiseniibacteriota bacterium
TCCCGCGCGACTCGGGGGTGACCTCGATCTTCTGCTCGATGCGCAGGAACAGCGGGACGGTCACCGCCAGGGCAACCAGCAGGAAGATCCAGCGCCGGTCGAGCTTGAGCACCCGATCGAGGAGACTCATCCCTCGCCCCCCAGGTGCGAGCGTTCGATGCCGAGGATCAGCCTGAGGCTCGTCGAGACGATCCCCAGCGCGATGCCGATCATGATCGCGCGCTGCCCCGCCTTGTTGGGCACGTTCATCACCCAGTCGGCCAGATTGGAGAGCCGGTAGCCCTCGGGCAGGAAGGCGGTCAGCGAGTCGCCGACCGGCACGCGACCGAGCATGACCAGGAAAGCCGCCAGGAGCAGCAGCGTCGCCTCGCGGTTGCGGGCGCGGAAGGCGCGGAAGGAGGCGCTGGCCACATAGAAGGCGAGCATGGCGAACATGGTCGCCGACAGGGGGTTGTAGACGTTCTGGTAGATCCAGTCGAAGGGCGTGCCCGGATCCTGGAAGCGGGGGCCGCCGCTGAAGAGCAGGCCGACCGCCACGGTGGCGACGAAGCAGGCGATGATGATCGTCGCGTAGGGCCAGCCCTTCTCGCGGCGATGGACGCTGTCGGCCGAGACCTTCATCAGGTTGAGCGCGCCGAGCCAGATGGCGAAGGCGACGATCACCTGGCCCCAGTCGGTCAGCAGCCCCTGCAGCCCGGAGAAGGGACGGTGGGGCACGAAGAACTGGACGACGAAGATCACCCCGACCAGCGCGGTGATCCACAGCGGCACCCTGCGTCGCACCTTCGCCCCCTACTGCACCACGAAGAGAGACGAGAAGTCGAACAGCCCCGTCGTCTGGATGACGATGCCGACGAGCAGCAGAGCCAGGATGACCGCCTTGCCCAGGTCCTGGCCCTTGAGGCTGCCGAGCTGGCGGGGTTCGCGCGACAGGTACGCCCCGGCGACGAAGAGCTCCTCGCCGATCAGCGTGTAGTCGCAGGCGGCGAAGAGGAAGGGCAGCTGGCTCGGCTCGGCCGTGCCGGCGATCTGCACCGCGCCGATGGAGTTGCCCGTCTCGGCCAGGATGAGCGACTCGGCGTAGAAGATCCCCTGCAGGAAGATCGTCGCCGGCCTCTCGCGCACCATCAGGCCGTCGAGCGCGGCGGCGTAGCCGAACTGGTCGTCGGTCACGTAGTGGACCATGCCGTCCCGGTAGGACTCGGGACGGCCGCTGGCCAGGTAGGCCTCGCGGACCGTTTCCCTGCAGGCCACCATCACCAGCGAGCGCGCGACGGGCACCTGGAGCGGCGTGTCGTACTGCGCCGTCAGGCGGGCGACGCGGCCGAGGATGGCGATCCCGGCGAGCGTCTGGACGTTGTCCATGTCCTGCGTGCCGGGGATGAAGAGGATCTTGCGTCCCATCTCGGTGGCCCGGCCCACGGCCTCGTCCACCGCGTCGAGTCCGGCGATCTTGCGGATGAAGATCGGGTGGCCGCGGCGTGCGCGCTCGATGAAGTAGAGGATCAGGCCGGAGAGCAGGAGCACGGCGATCAGCGTGTTGACCCGCCCGGTGTGGAACCACTGGGCGGAGGCCACGCCGGGACCGATGGGAGCCGTGGGCGCCGCCTCCTCGCCGCGCAGCGCCGCGATCCGATAGTAGTAGGGCCGCCCGT
>VGIY01000585.1 GCA_016867695.1 Candidatus Eiseniibacteriota bacterium
CCTACGGGGGCGCAGGCGTGTTGCGCCACGACGGCTGGGTGGTCCTCGTGCGCGGCGCCTTCCCCGGCGATCGGGTCCGCGCGCGGATCCGCAAGCGGCGGCGCGCGCATGGCGAGGCCGAGCTGAGCGAGATCCTCCGCCCCTCGCCCGAGCGCGTGGAGCCCGCCTGCCCGCACCACGGCGTCTGCGGCGGCTGCGCGCTCCAGGGCCTCGACCCGGAAGCGCAGACCCGCTGCAAGGCGGATCAGGCCCTCCAGCTTCTGCGCCGCATCGGCCGCTTCTCGCCGGAGACCTGCGCGCCCCCCTGGTCGGGAGAGCCCTGGTTCTACCGGAACAAGATGGAGTTCACATTCGGCCGCCGGGCCTGGCTGACCCGCGCCGAACTCGCCCGCGGCCTGCCCTTCCCGCCGGGCCCATCGCTCGGTCTGCACCCCGCCGGCCGCTTCGACGGCGTCTTCGACGTCGAAGACTGCCGGCTGCAGTCGCCGCTCTCGAACCGCGTCGTCGCCGAGGCGCGCGCTCTGGCCCGCGCGCGAGGCCTGCCCGCCTACGACACGCGCGACGACGAGGGGCTCCTGCGCCACCTCGTCGTCCGCCACTCGGCCGCCGGCGCCGACTGCCTGCTGGCCCTCGTCGCCCGCGATGACGATCCGCGGCTCGACGCGCTGGCGCGCGACCTCGTCGCCCGCCTGCCCGAGGTGACCGGCGTCGTCGCCCTGATCAACCGGCGGCGGGCGATGATCGCCCAGGGCGACGAGCAGCGCACGCTGGCCGGCGAGCCCTCCTGGGGCGAGTCGCTGGCCGGCCTCAACCTGCGCATCGGCGCGGCCTCCTTCTTCCAGTCCCAGACCCGGGGCGCCGAGGCGCTGATCGCCGAACTGCTCGACCTGGCCCGCATCGCAGGAGGCGAGCGCGTGCTCGACCTCTACTGCGGCGCCGGCGCCTTCAGCCTGCCGCTGGCGCGCGCCGGGGCGCGGGTGCTCGGCGTCGAGGTCGTCGCTCCGGCGGTCGCCGAGGCGCGCGCCAACGCGGCGGCCAACGGCATCGAGGCCGCGGCCTTCCTCTGCGCCGCGGTCGAGGAGAAGGCGCGCCAGGCATGGGAGGACGAGAGGTGGGATCTGGTCCTGGTCGATCCACCCCGCAGCGGCCTCCATCCCCGCGCGCTGGAGAAGCTGGTCGCGCTCGCCCCGCCGCGGATCGCCTACGTCTCCTGCAATCCCTCGACGCTCGCCCGCGACGCCGGCGCGCTGGTGGCGGCGGGATTCAGCCCGCGCAGGCTGCGCGTCTTCGACCTCTTCCCCCAGACGCCGCACCTGGAGAGCGTGCTGCTCCTGGAACGCTCGCCCGGGGCCTAGGGCCCGCTACTCGCCGCGCAGGAGCGCCGCTCCGGGCGCGACGCCGATCCTCCCGGCGACGAGCGGGTCCTTGACCGCGGCCGCGCGCAGCACGGGGCAGCGGAAGCGCGTCGCCCAGTTGGTCTCGATCGCTCGGCCCTGCCCCTCGAGCAGCAGCCAGCGCGCCCCCGCGGCGGCGCGGTTCAGCTCGTCGCCGACGAAGCGCAGGTCGATGCCGGGCGACCCCGTACCGCTCGGCACGAGCCGCAGGCGGCCCGACTCGAGCGCCGCGGCGAGCGGGGCGACGCGCGCG
>VGIY01000586.1 GCA_016867695.1 Candidatus Eiseniibacteriota bacterium
GCCTGACCCTGCCCCTGCCGCGAACCGGCGCCGGCGAGGGGAGGCTCCGGCTCGGCTACCAGCAGTCGTTCAAGTCCCGCGACGTCGCCTATCGACGCTTCGCCTTCGTGCCGCCGACGAGCGGCTGGAACCGCACGATGCCCCCGGAGTCGCTGCTCGTCGACGCGCGGATCGGCGGGACTCCGCGCTACTTCCGCCTGACCGAGCTGACCCGCGCCACCGACGCCTACACCGCCGAGTTCCGCGTCCACGCGCGCTACGCCATGGCCGACGCGCCGATCGGCGGGCGCCTGCGCGCCGTCGTCGGCCTGCGCAGCGAGTCGTGGGCGCAGGAGGTGTCGACCTTCGATCCCTTCGTGCCGGACGGGGGCGTAATCGCGGCGCGGCTCAGCGAGACCGATCTGCTTCCCTGCCTGAATCTGACCCTCGCGCTGGGCGCGGCGACGAACCTGCGCGCGGCCTTCAGCCGGACGATCTCGCGCCCCGACCTGCGCGAGCTGACCCCCTTCGAGCTCAGCCAGTACGAGAGCGGGTGGAGCATGCGCGGCAACCCGGAGCTGCGCCGGGCCAAGCTGCACAACTTCGACCTGCGCTGGGAGAGCTATCCCTCGGGGCAGGAGCTCGTCGCCGCCAGCCTCTTCTACAAGCGCCTGATCGATCCGATCGAGAAGACGCTGCGCGTCGCCGGCTCGCAGCTGCGCGAAGTGCCGGAGAACGGCGAGGGGGGGCACCTCGTCGGCGGGGAGTGGGAGGCGCGGGTGACGCTGGGTCGCCTCGCCGGAGCGCTGCGCGCCCTCTCGCTGGCGGCAAACGTGACCGTCGTCCGCTCCCGGACCACGCTGTCCAAGGAGGGCATCCAGACCTCGGAGGAGAGACCGCTGGCCGGCCAGTCGCCCTACCTGATCAACGCCATGCTCTTCTACGCGCCCGCCGCCAAGCGGTACTCGGCGTCGATCCTCTACAACCGGGCCGGAGATCGGCTGGACGGGGTTGGGGCGATGGGTCTGCCGGACATCTACGAGGAGGCCCAGGGCACGCTGGATGCCGCGCTCACGCTGCGCGTGGGGGGTCTGGGCGTCAAGCTGGCCGCCGAGAACCTGACCGACGAGGAGTCCCTCTTCACCCAGCAGGGCCATGTCGTGCGCAGGGCCAGGAAGGGCCGGGCCCTGTCGTTGTCCATCGCGCGCGCCGGAGGCGCGCCGGAGGCGGTTCGTCCGCCGCAGCAGTGAGGCCGACCATGAGTCGATGGCTTCCGGCAGCAGGGGTTTTGGCCGCGGGCGTCGTTCTGGCGCTCTGGGCGGCCAGGGGGCGGTCGCCGGCGGAAGGCGGGGGAGACGCCGCGGGCGTGTGGAGCGCGAGCGAGGGCGCCAGCCGCGAATCCGTCGCCGCGCCGGTCGTCGCGGCGACGGATCGGGCTCTCGAGGCAATCCAGGCGCCTCCGGCCGCGGCGCCGGAGGCCGGGCCGGAGGCGGCGGGACGGGCCCCGCGCCGCCCGGCGCCGCGAGTGCGCCCGGCGCCGTGAGTGCGCCCGGCGCCGCGAGTGAGCCCGAGGCCGCGAGTGCGCCCGAGGACGGGAGCGCGCCCGAGGCCGCGAGTGCGCCCGAGGCCGCCTGGCCCGCGCCGCCGGCCGCGGAGGTCGAGTCGAG
>VGIY01000587.1 GCA_016867695.1 Candidatus Eiseniibacteriota bacterium
ATGTACAGCCTGTTCATCGGCCTCACGCTCGGCGGCCTGCCCGTGGTCTGGCGGCTGGCCCGGCCCCGCAGCGGCGGGCTCGTGCTCGGCGCGATCGCCGGCTTCGGCGTGATGGCCCTGCTCGCCCTGGCTCAGGCGGGAGCGGGCGGAAGCGCGGTCGGCGGAACCGGCCCCCTGGCGCTCGGATTGGCCGGTCTCGTGGGCGCCGCCGCCATGATCCTGCCCGGAGTGTCCGGGGGCTATCTGCTGCTCGTCCTCGGCCAGTACATCCCGATCCTCGGGGCGGTCGACGCCTTCAAGCAGGCCCTGCGCGCCGGGGACCTCGGCGCCGCCTCCGCCCCGGCGACCGGCGTGCTCCTGCCCGTCGCCATTGGCCTGGTCGTGGGCGTCGCCGCGGTCAGCAACCTGCTGCAGAGGCTCCTCACGCGCTGCCGGAAGCCGACGCTCGGCTTCCTCATCGGGCTTCTCGCCGGCGCCGTCCTCGGGCTGTGGCCCTTCCAGGAGCCGGCCGAGCCGGTGGCCGGCGTGACGGTGATCAAGGGGCGGGTCGTCACGGCGGAGACGCTGCCGCTGACCGCTCCGGAGGACTGGCCCACGCGGCGCTTCGCCCCGAGCGCGTCCCGAGCGGCGGCCGCCGTCGGTCTGGTGGCGGCGGGATTCGTGACCACGCTGGGCATCGCCCGTCTCGGGCGCAAGGAGCCCGAGGGCCTTTGACGGCCGCGCCGGGTTCCGGCGCCATCCGCGGAAGCGAGTGGCCGACTCGCCGGCCCATGCCGCACCTTCGTCTCGTTCGTCGAGGACGGGGCGAGCTTCCGGGATCGACACGCGCGCGGCAATGCGGCTATCCTCGGGTCGGGTGACTGGGGAACAGGCCTGGGGGTTCGCATGAAGTGGCCGCCCAACACGGCGCTTCTCGCCGCGGCGCTCCTCCTCCTCGGGGCGGCGCACTCCCCCGCACGCGCGCAGGTCCTCAACCTGCCTCCCCATCCGCGATTGATCGTCGGCGGCACACCGGCGAACCCTACCCGCCTGCAGGAGCTTCGCGCGCAGGTCGACGAGACCGGTGCGCCTCAGCAATGGAGCGAGCGCAAGAAGGCTCTGGTCCTGGCGTTTCGCTCCCTGCGCGCCGGGGCGTGGCTGTGGCAGGGGCGCAACCTCGAGACCGAGTGGGGGGAGCTGCCGCTCCGGCAGGACGGGCAGTATCGCTGCATCGCCACGCTCGCGCTGACCGACCTGCTGATGAAGGACAAGGGTTCGCTCTACCCGGAGTACGCGGAGGACCGGATCTACGCCCGCAAGGCCAACGCCTTCCTCCACTGGTGGCGCGATCACGACTTCCACAACTGGGGCCAGAACCCGGACCTCTCCGCCGGCAACCGCATTCTCGGCCACGCCGAGCTGCTCGCCGGGCACGCCCTCTTCTACGACTGGTGCTACGACTACCTGAGCGTCGAGGAGCGCGCCTACCACGCCCGGGCGATCTACCATCTCATGACCGACGAGAACCGCCTGTACCTCCACGCCAACGGCGACTGGCGCAACGGCTGGTTCGACAACAACCATCTCGGCGTGATCTTCGGGGCGGTGGGCCTCGCCGCCCTGGCGCTGGACCAGAGCGACCCGATCTTCAATCAGACGGCGC
>VGIY01000588.1 GCA_016867695.1 Candidatus Eiseniibacteriota bacterium
CACCGGCGAACCGGCGGAAATGCTCCAGCGTGCTCACCGGACGCTGCATGCCCGGCGAGGAGACCTCGAGCCGGTAGCTCTCCAGGCTCCCCTCCAGCCGGCGCGCGATCTCGCGACTCATCCGGGCGCAGGCGGCCACGTCGACCCCCCCGGGGCGGTCGATGAACACGCGCAGCTGATGCTGCCGGTGCCCGGGCGCCACCTGGACCTCGACGAGCTCCAGGTCGGTCCCCTCCAGCAGCGGCGCGACCAGCGCCCGCAGTTCCGCCGTGCCGATCATGCGCTCCCCGCGGCGCTGGCAAAACCCGCCCCTGGCGCGCAGCGCATCGGCTGCGCCCCGGGTCCGGGCGGCACCGCCAAAAACGAACCGAGCGGACAGAAGCCCGCCCCAAGCGGAGGAGCGTATCTGACGACCCTGGAAAAGGCAACCGACAATCGGCAGTTCCGCTCTAGCGCAGGTAGCCCCCGCGGACGAGCTGCTCCACGAGACGCCCCGCCTCGCCGAGGCTGGCGGCCGAGCAATGCTCCGGGCGGTCGGCATGGGTGTGCCAGGTCGGGTCCCTGAAGTCGACGAGCAGCAGGGTCCGCAGGCCGGCCTCGTTGAGCGGCACGTGATCGTCGTAGACCGCCGGGCCCTCGCCTGGCAGGTAGCTCCTCAACCCCAGGTCGCAGGCCACCCCGTCGACGAGTGCCGCCAGGTCCGGAAACGATTGCCTGACAGTCTGTTCCAGCGTAAGGACCATGCTCTCGCTGCCGACCATGTCGAGCACGATGCCCAGCTCCGGCAGCGGGGTCGGCAGGTGCTGCGCGAAGTAGCGCGACCCGGCCAGGAACTCCTCGTGCCGGTCGGCGCGCCCCAGGTCCTCGCCGTCGAAGAAGACCAGCATCACCGGAACGGGGGGAGGCTCGGCGGCGAAGCTCTCCGCCAGAGCGAGCAGGACCGCGGTCCCGGAGGCGCCGTCGTTGGCCCCCAGGATCGGCTCCCCGCGGCGGGCGTGGTCGGGGTCCAGGTCGGCCCAGGGACGTGTGTCCCAGTGCGCGCCGAGCAGCCAGCCTCCCGCCCGCGCCGGGCCGAAGCGGGCGACGATGTTCGTCAGCACGACCGGGTGCCCGATGCCCGGGGCGGTGTGGCGGAAGCTCTGCTCCTGGACGCGCCCCCCGGCGCCGCGCAGCACCCCGGCGATGTACTCGCGCCCGGCCCGGTGGCCGGGCGATCCCGGATTGCGGGGTCCGAGGGCGCACTGGGCCAGCAGGTGCTCCCAGGCGCGCGCCTCCGGGAAGGCGGCCGCGGCCGCGGGGACGGCCAGCAGCAGCCCGAGCAACGGGGCGAGCCGGGCGAGTCCCCCGCGGTCCATGACACCTCCGCCGGGCTAGAAGGAGAAGCCCGCCGACACCGACACGCCGACGTAGCGCGCCGTGCCCGTCCTGTTCTTGAAGTTGGCGTTCTCGCCGAAGTTGATCGCCAGCTGGCCGCTCACCGCGCGGCTGAACTGGTAGCCCCCGGTGAGGTCGACGTCGAACTTGCGCGTGTCCCCCGCCACGAGCGGCGCGCGCCCCGGCTCGACCGTCACGTTGCGGCTGCGGTCGAGGCGAATGCCGAAGGTCACGTCGAGCTTGGTCGTGACCCGCTCCTTGGTGCCG
>VGIY01000589.1 GCA_016867695.1 Candidatus Eiseniibacteriota bacterium
GATGTCGACCAGCAGCAGCCTCGCGCCGAGCAGGCAGAAGAGCCCGTGGACGGAGATCCAGAGGAAGGCCCCGGCCAGGAACCAGGGCGCCCGGGCCAGTCCGGCCAGCTCCGCCCGAGCGCCCATCGAGGCGACGAAGAGGTAGACGATCGCCATCGCCAGCGCGTGGCTGCCCGGAATGCGCCGCGCCGGCGTCAGCGAGAGCAGGACCCCGATCGTCGTCACCAGAAGGATCTTCCATGTCGACGCGGTGAGCACCGGCCCGATCTCCGGCATGAGGGGCGCGAGACGGCCGGCGAGGAGCGCGACGCACAGGCCGATGAGCGCCAGGTAGACGACGTGGCGCATCGCCATCGGGCTCTCCGCGGGCCGGATCGCCTCGAGCGCCGCCTCCATGCGTCGGGTGCGCTCGGGGTCGGCTCCCGAGAAGCGCTGGAAGCGGCCCGCCCAGGCGCGGCTGGCGAGCAGGATCGGCAGCCAGACGATGTAGACGGCGTTGTCGGCCAGGACGGCCAGCCCCATCTCGGCCGGCGGCGTGCCGATCCCGGCGGCGATGGCGGCCATGTTCCCGGTGCCGCCGATCCAGCTTCCCGCCAGCGCTCCGAACCCCTTCCAGCCCTCGGGTCCGAGGAAGCGGCCGACGACCAGGTAGGCGATCGGCGCGCCGACGACGACGCCCAGCGAGCCCACCAGCATGACCAGCATGCCCCGGCCGATGACCCGGACCACGGCCACGACGTCGATCTGCAGCAGCATGAGCACGATGAAGATCGGCAGCGCGTACTCCTTGAGCGCGTCGTAGAGCGGCCCCGACTGGGCGATCACGCCCGCGTTGCCGAGGAGGACCGGCAGCGTGTAGATCCAGATCAGCGGCGGCAGGTAGCGGAAGAGCCGCCAGCCCGACCATCGCTCGAGGAAGAAGAAGAGGCCGACAACGCCGAGGAGCGCGGCGAGCGTGCCGGCGGCGCCCTGGATCATCCGCGCCTACCTCCGCGCCTCGAGCTTCGCCCGCGTGTACTCGAGCAGACCGCCCGCCTCGCAGATGGCCAGGATGTCGGCGGGCAGGACCGGGAAGCTGTACGGCTTGCCGGCCACCCTGATCACGCCCCCGGTCGCGTCGAGCTCGATGGCGTCCCCCTCGCGGTAGGCCTCGACCGCCTCGGGCGCCTCGATCAGCAGCAGGCCCTGGTTGATCGCCGAGCGGTAGAAGATGCGCGCGAAGCTCTTCGCCAGGATCGCCTGCACGCCGGCCGCCTTCAGGCCGACGACCGGCTGCTCCCGCGAGCTGCCGCAGCCGAAGTTCTTGCCGGCGACGACCAGGTCGCCCGGCTGCACCTCCGCGGCGAACCTCGGATCGAGGTCCTCGAGCAGGTGCGGCCTGATCTCCTCGGCCGTGGCGCAGGTGTAGGTGTACTTGCCCGGGAAGAGCATGTCGGTGTTGATGTCGTCGCCGTACTTCCAGACCTTCATCGTCTCCCTCCCGATCCCTCGCGCGCCCCGCCGCAGGGCGCGCCCGACCCCCGCGCACGGCCCCGCTTCGGGCGCCGCGGGCCTCCCGCGCGGCGGCCGGCCGCTGCCGGCTGAGCCGGGCGGCCGCCGCCGACCCCTGCCTACTCGCGCGGATCCACGAGCCGTCCGG
>VGIY01000590.1 GCA_016867695.1 Candidatus Eiseniibacteriota bacterium
ACGCCATCGCCCGCTCCCGGATCCCCGGCGCCGCCCTCGTCACTGCCGTCTGCCTGGGCCTCCTCGCGCCGACCGCGGCGAGAGCGCAGGAGGATCTCTGGGTGCCCGAGATCCCGCTCACCCGCGACACCGGCACGCACGCCCGCGCGCTGGGCATGGGCGGCGCCTACGTGGCGCTCTCCGAGGATGCCGGCGGGCTGCGCTACAACCCGGCCGGGCTGGCCCGCGTGATGCGCCCCGAGTTCTCCGGCTCCTTCACCGACATCAGCCGCCGCATGGAGACGGACTTCGAGGGCGTCCGCGCGCGGGCGACGCTCGGGCGCACGCACCTGACCGCCCTCGGCTTCGTCTACCCCTTCCCCACCTACCGCGGCAGCATGGTCATCGCCTTCGGCTACAGCGCGCCGGCGCTGCTGGACCGGGACTACGTGCGGCGCAACTACGCCGGTTCGGCGCCCGCGGACGCCGTGTCGGAGGAGATCTTCGAGGAGGGCCAGGTCGGGGAGTGGAGCTTCGGCTACGCCGTCGATGTCAGCCCGACGCTCTCCCTCGGCCTGCGCGCGAGCTGGGTGAACGGCGGGCGCAAGCAGGACTGGCTCTACCGGGACGAGAACTTCGACATCCACGACTTCCTCGACACCGACGTCAGGGGCTTCACGGGAAGCCTGGGCGCCCAGACGCGCATCGCGCAGTGGGGACGCGCCGGCCTGACCGTCGACCTGCCGCGCTGGCTGTGGATCGACGGCTCCGTCCGGGACATCCCGGGCGAAGAGGCCTGGACCATCGACGAGGACCTGACGCTGCCCTTCAGCGTGGCGGGGGGGTTGTCGGCCGCGGTGCAGCGCCTGCTCCTGGCCGCCGACGCCCGCTACACCGACTGGACCCGGATCGACTACGCCGGCCCGCTGCGCTACGAGAGCGGCGACCGGCGCAGGCTCGCCTACCGGCGCACCTGGAATCTGCACCTGGGGGCCGAGTACCTGCTCGACGCGGTCCCGTCGCTGGGGATGCGCCTGCGAGCGGGCCTGGCCTTGGAGCCGGTGCCCTACCGCGTGCTGCTCGAGGAGATCGGCGTCGGCGACGACGGCTACGCCCGCCCCCTCTACCGCGAGGCCGACTTCGACCCGGATCGCCTGACCTGGACCGCCGGCCTGGGGCTTCTGCTGCAGCAGTCGCTCACGCTCGACCTGGCGTATGCCCGGGGAGGCTTCAAGCGCTCAGGAGTGCTGCTGGCGGAGAAGGAGACCGAGCAGCGCCTGCTCGTCTCGGCGGCGTTCCGGCTGAACTAGGGTCACTTCCGCACTGGCGCCGGGGAAGGCGCGGGCGACCGGGCGGGACTTGGGCGGCGGGGCCGGCTCGGGCGGCGGGGAGCGATCGGGCGGCGGGGAGCGATCGGACCGCGGGCGGCGGGCGGGAGCGCGATCGGCGAGGCGCGATCTGATTCCGGGGCGGGATCAGGCGCCGTCCTCGGCCTCGCGGCCGGCGCCCCCGGGCGGATGGAGCCAGCGCTCCAGCGCACCCGACTCGATGGCGTTTCTCGCCGCCTGCTGCTCGGCCTCCTTCTTGTTGTGTCCGCTGCCGAGGCCGAACGTCTCGCCCCTCACGCTCACGCTCACCGTGAAGCGCT
>VGIY01000591.1 GCA_016867695.1 Candidatus Eiseniibacteriota bacterium
CCAGCGGAAGTGCCAGCTGGTCCGCGCCGAAGGCGAGGGGCTCGCGCCCCGGGTAGAGGACGATGCCGCGCCGAAAGCGGCGCCCTACCAGATCCCGCAGGGCCTTCAGACCCTTGAAGTCGCCTGCTTTCACCGTCGACGACGCCTTGACCTCGATGCCGACGATCTCCCCCGCCGGAGTCTCGAGAACGACATCGACCTCCCCCCCCGTCGCCGTGCGGTAGTGGTAGATCTCGGGACGAACGCGCGACCAGCCCTGCTGCTTGCGCAGCTCCATCACGACGAAGCTCTCGAGCACGTGCCCGAGCAGGGTCGCGTCCGCTGCCAGCCGCTTCGCGTCCGCCCCGATCAAGTGACACAGGAGCCCTGAATCCACGATCAGCACTTTGGGCGATTTGACCAGGCGCTTGCCCAGGTTCGAGGACCAGGCGGGGAGCAGTTGAACGAGAAAGGTGGTTTCCAGCAGGGCCATGTACCGCTTGAGCGTGGAAACCGGCATGGACAAGCTGCGCGAGACCTCCGCGGAGTTCAGCAAGGACCCCGAGCGGGCGCCCAGAAGCGAGAGCAGGCGGGGCACCGCCGTGAGCCCCTCGATGTTCGAGATGTCCCGGACATCGCGCTGGAGAAGGGTCGTGATGTAGCTGCCGAACCAGGCGCGCCTGCGCTCGTGGCCGCGCCGTTGGAGGACGCCCGGGTAGCCGCCGAGGACGATCCGGTCGATCAGATCGTTGCGGTCGCCGCCGCCGGGGCGGCTGGCCGGGGAGTAGTCGCGAGAGAAGAGGTCATCGATGAACCGCTCCGGGCGGCCGAGGATCTCGCCCTGGGTGAACGGCCAGAGGGTGTGGATCTCGACTCGCCCGACGAGCGCATCCGAGATCTTGGGCAGGAGCAGCACGCTCGCTGATCCGGTCAGCAGGAAGCGTCCCGCCTCCCGCCGCGCGTCCACCGACGCCTTGATCGCAGAGGCGAGCTCCGGGGCGCGCTGCATCTCATCGATGATCGTCGGCCCGCTGAGCCCGGCGACGAACGCCTGCGGGTCTTCACGGGCAGCGGCCAGAACGCCCGCGTGGTCCAGGGTCAAGTAGCGAGCGGGGTGCTTGCCCGCCGCCAGGGCCTGGACGAGCGTGCTCTTCCCGGTCTGCCGCGCCCCCTGGAGGAATACGACCGGGCTGTCGCGCAGGGATTGGAGCAGGCTGACGGTGAGTCCACGCGGTATCATGGTTGTAATTATCGTCATCGTCTGGGTGAAAATCAACCATCTAATAGAGAGATTTTCGCTGTAACCATTGACCCGAACTCCCCCGGCAGATGCTCTGCGCTCCGGCAGCGCCCGTACCCCTCGCGTCTCTGCGAGGCGTGACAGCGGTCATCAGAGGCCGAGGCGAACCAGATACCGAAGCGCTCTCAAGGTCGCCCTCGCTTCAAGCCGGCCTGACGCATGATGGAGGCCAGCGTTCCCTTCAGGACCCTCCATCGGGCGATACCAGATCAGGCGGCGACCAGGCAGGGGGACGGGTTCATGGCAGGCGTCGTAGCCGATCTCGGGCCAGATCCGAGCAGCTTCGGGTTGAAGGAGATCTACGGCCCCTACCGAGGTCGAGCGCGGCCCCTCCGAGCTTCACCCAG
>VGIY01000592.1 GCA_016867695.1 Candidatus Eiseniibacteriota bacterium
GCCTGCACCCGGCCGCGGACGCGCCCGCCGATCGTCGCCCCGTCGGCGCGGACGTCGGCCTTGATCACGCCGCCGGTGCCGACGATCACCTGCTGGCTGACGGTGACCTCCCCCTCGACCTCGCCCTCGACCCGCAGCGATCCGTTCACGCGCAGGACGCCGTTGAAGCTCGTGCCCTGACCGACGAGCGTGGCCGAGACCGAGCCCTCGTCGCGACCCGGCGCGGCGCCCGTCTCCTCCCGCTTGAACATGGCTGCATCCTCTCACCGGCCCCGGGGGGCCGCAACGCCATTCTCCGCCTCGCCCCGCCTAGGGCAGGACGCGCAGGACCACGGCGGTCAGGTCGTCCTCGGCGTGCAGGCGCCCGCTGTGGGCGCGCACCGCCTCCAGGATCTGCGCGCAGATCCGGCGCGCCGACGCCTCGGCCGGGCACTCCCGCACGAGGCGCTCGAGCCGTTCCGTGCCGAACATCTCCCCGTCGGCCGACGGCGCCTCGGTGATCCCGTCGGTGTAGAAGACGATCCTGTCGCCCGGCTGGAGATCGACGAAGGTCTCGCGATACTCGGCCTGCGGGAACTTGCCCAGCAGCAGCCCCCCCTCGCCCAGCCACTCGGCCCGGCCTCCGGCGCGCAGCCAGAGCGGCGGATTGTGGCCGGCGTTGGCGTAGGTCAGCCGGCGGCGCGGGCCGTCCAACACGCCGTAGACGGCGGTGACGAAGACGTTGTCCTCGACGCTCTCGCAGATCAGGCGATTGACCTTGGAGAGGATCACCGAGATGGCGTAGTTGTTGCGCACCTCGGCGCGCAGGCTGGCGCGGAATGTCGCCATCAGGATGCCCGCCGGAACCCCCTTGCCGGAGACGTCCCCGATCATGATGCCCAGCTGGCCCGGAGCCATGTCGATGAAGTCGTAGCAGTCGCCGCTCACCTCCTGCGAGGGCTGGTTGAAGGCGGCGATGTCGAATCCGGGACAGACCGGGTTGTCCGCCGGCAGCAGGCGCAGCTGGATGCGCCGGGCGATCCCGATCTCCTCCTCCATGCGCCGCTTCTCGATGCTCTCGGCGTGCAGCCAGGCGCGCTGGATCGCGATCGCGCAGTGGTGCCCGAACGCGGTCAGCAGGAGCAGGTCGGCTTCGCCGAAGGCGTTCGGGGCGTCGCTCTCGAGATTGAAGATGCCGAGCAGCTCCCCCTCGGCCATCAGCGGCACGCTCATCTCCGAAACGGTCGAGGGCCGCGCGGGCAGGTAGCGCGGGTCGACGGTCACGTCGGGCAGGATCAGCGGCTCGCGGTGCGCCGCCGACCAGCCGACCGCGCCCTGGCCCAGCTTCAGGCGCACGCGATCCTCGGCGCCCTCCGGGTACCCCGCGCCGTAGAACCACTCCAGCTCGCCGGCGGCGCGCTGGTAGAGATAGATGCCGACCGCGTCGAAGCGGATCAGCTCGGCGAGCTGCGCCACCAGCTTGGGCAGGATCTCCTCGAGGCGCAGCGTGCGGGCCAGTTCCAGCGCCACGCGGTTGAGCAGCTCGTTCTGCCGGCGCTCCCGCTCCAGCGCCTCGCGCAGGCGCTCCAGGGTCTCCTCGCCGCGCTCAATCGACATGGACCAGCCCCCAGCGCAACAGGCTCTC
>VGIY01000593.1 GCA_016867695.1 Candidatus Eiseniibacteriota bacterium
CACCGGCGGCCGCCCTCCGACCGCTGCAAGAGTAGACGATCGCGCTGCTCGGCAGTAAGCACCTTGCGCGCGGCCAGGCGCTGCTCGAGCCGCTTCTCCTGGAACTGAGTGCGCAGCTCACCGATCCGCCGCGTGAGCTCCTGCGCCCTGGCGAGCGCGGGCTCGTCCTTGATCATCTCGCCGCGCAGCTCGTGGCGCAGGCGCAGCATCTCCTTCTGCAGCGCCGTGCCGGCCTTGCGCCCCTCGTCGCGCAGCTTGCGGATCGCCTCGACCTGCTGCTCGGACAGGTCGAGCATGCGGGCGCCGCGCAGCCCCAAGTCGTCGCCGCGGGCGCCGCGCAGCGCGGCCTTCCCTTCGCCGTCGCCGGGCGCCTTCGCGCCGCGCGCCGCCCCGCCCATGGGGCAGCCGGCGTGCTGGGCGAGCGCCGTCTGGCCGAGGCCCCCGAGCCCGAGCGAGAGCAAGGCGAAGAGCCCGATCCTCGAGACCATCCGCGTCGGCATCCTTCTCATCGTCCACCTCCGTCCCTCTGGTTCATGCCCATGTTCCGCATCCTCGGTGTCCGCCAACCCCAACGCGCAGGGCGGGCGAATCCAGCGGCAGGATCGTCGCCGCGGCAACATCTTCCAGGACTTGTGGTTAGTTCTCCGTCAGCTCGAAGGGGGAATGCTGCCAGAGGCCGAGCTGGGCGTCGAAGAAGGGCTCGGTGATCGCCCGGCGGACGTCCTCGGGGCGCGCGGCGGAGGGATCGAAGGCGATCCGCGCCCTTCCCCTGCCGGGCGCAGGCCAGGCCTCCAGGCGCAGATACCCGGGAATCGCGAGGAAGTCGTCGCGCTCAAGGAAGTAGGTGAGGAGCGTGGCGCGGCCGCGGCAGGTGAGGTCGCCGACCTCGAGAGCGAGCGTGGCCGTGACCGGCGGCCTCTCGCCGCGCTCGCTCGCGTAGGAGGCCGCGGGGAGCGCATAGGTCGCCGCCACGGCGGCGCCCACGCCCGCCAGCAGGACGGCGATCAGCACCGCCGGGCTCCAGCGCCGCCGCGAAGGCCCCGGAGGCCCCCAGGACAGCGCGCGCCCTTCCGGCACCGGGCAGGCGTCGAGGCACTCCAGGCAGGCGATGCAGCGGGCGGCGCGCACCTCGCCCTCGCGGTCCACGGGAATCGCCGTCGGGCAGGCCCGCGCGCAGCGGCCACAGTCGACGCATGCCCCGGCGTCGCGCCGGATCCGCGCGTAGCCGAAGCGCGAGAAGGGATGGAAGACCGCCGCCAGCGGGCAGAGCCACCGGCAGAACGGCATCATCACGAACAGGGAGCCGACGACGATGCCCCCGGAGACGACATAGGCCCAGAGGGTGATGTCCTCGCCGTGGCGGCCGATGAGCGCGTAGCAGGGGTCGAAGCCGCGGAAGATCAGCTCGCCCGCCCGCCAGGTCAGCCACAGGATGACCGCCAGGAACGGGTACTTGAGCAGGCGCAGCGCCCGATCGAGCCGCTCCGGCACGCGCGGGCCCGGAAGGCCCAGCCTAGCCGCGCCCCGCCGGAGCCACTCGCTGATCGCCCCGATCGGGCAGGCGAATCCGCAGAACGCCCGGCGCACGACAAGCGTGACGGCGAGCAGCGCGCCG
>VGIY01000594.1 GCA_016867695.1 Candidatus Eiseniibacteriota bacterium
CGAGCGCACCGGCGCCCGCCTCGACCGGCTGCGCATGGAGGCGCTGCTCGGCGTGCCCGTCGTGCCGACCGTCGGTCATCGCGGGCGGGGCCGCCGGGAGCTTCTCGAGGCGATCACCGCGCTGGCCGAGGATCGCCACGCCCGACACCGCCACGTGCCGGTGTCCTACGGCCCGGCGCTCGAACCCGCGCTGCAGGCCTTGAGCGGGCGGCTCGCGGAGTTCGCCGGGCCCCCTCTCGACCTGCCGCCGCGCTACCTGGCGGCCAAGCTGCTCGAGGGGGACGAGCCCCTGGCCGCGGAGCTGCACAACCGGCGGCCCGACGCGCGAGCGCTGCTCGGCGAGGCCGAGACGCTCCGCCGGCGCGTGCGCGGAGAGAGCGGCCGGGAGCCGGCGCTGCTCCTGAGAGAGGGGCGCGGCGGCTTCGTCGACGGGCTGCTGCGCGAGGTGCTGGTCGAGGCGGCCGGAGGCGACCGCATGGCGCCCTCGCGGCGGATCGACCGGCTGCTGACGCACCGCTGGCTCGGGCTGCCGATCTTCCTTGCCTTCATGTGGCTGCTCTTCAATCTGACATTCACGCTCGGCGAGCCGCCCAAGGCGGCGCTCGCCTGGTTGATGGAGCGCCTGGCCGGCGCCCTCTCCGCCACGCTCCCCGCGGGGTGGGTGGAGTCGCTGCTGGTCGACGGCATCCTCGCCGGCGTCGGCGCGGTGTTGGTCTTCCTGCCCAACATCCTGCTGCTCTTCCTCGGCATCGCGCTGCTCGAGGACAGCGGCTACATGGCCCGGGCCGCCTTCCTGATGGACCGCCTGATGCACCTGCTCGGGCTCCATGGGCAATCCTTCATCCCGCTGCTGATGGGCTTCGGCTGCAGCGTCCCCGCGGTGCTCGCCACGCGCACGCTCGCCGGAAGGCGCGATCGCCTACTGACCGCGCTGATCGTCCCGCACATGTCCTGCAGCGCCCGTCTGCCGGTCTACATTCTCTTCGCCGGCGCCTTCTTCGGGCGCCAGGCGGGCAATGTGGTCGCGCTGATCTACGTCCTCGGGATCGTGACGGCGGTCCTGGTCGCCCGCCTCTTCAGCGCGACGATCTTCCGCCGCGATCAGGCGGCCTTCGTACTGGAGCTGCCTCCCTATCGCTGGCCGACGACGCGGGGGTTGATCCTGCACACCTGGGAGCGGGGGCGCCTCTACCTGCGCAAGATGGGCGGCGTGATCCTGGCGGCGACCGTCGTGCTCTGGGCGCTGAGCGTCCTGCCGCCGCTGCCGGCGGACCCGCCGGCGGCCGAGTCCCAGACCGTGCTGTCCGACGCCGGACCCGCGGTCGCCTCGGCGCATCTACGGGCGGGGGAGCCGGCCTTCGGGCCCGGGGGAGACGCCCAGGAGGGAGGCTCGCCCCGGCTCGGCGCGGAGAGCCGGGCTCGCGCGCAGCTCGGATACTCGGTCATGGGCCGCATCGGCAGGGCGATCGAGCCGGTCATCGCCCCGCTCGGCTTCTCCTGGGAGATGGGTGTGACGCTCCTCGCCGGATTCGTGGCCAAGGAGGTCGTCGTCTCCTCTCTCGCCGTGCTCCACCAGCCGGGGGAGAGGCCCGGCGGCGGGCCGCAGGCGA
>VGIY01000595.1 GCA_016867695.1 Candidatus Eiseniibacteriota bacterium
CGGCGGCACGCTCGCCTTCAGCCCGATCGACGGCTACCTCTACATCGGCATGGGCGACGGGGGGAGCGGCGGAGACCCGCAGAACCGCGCCCAGAATCCGCTCACGCTGCTCGGCAAGATGCTGCGAATCGACGTCGGCGGCCTATCTGGATACGCTGTCCCGCCCGACAACCCCTTCGCCGGCAACCCGGCCTACCTGCCCGAGATCTGGGCGCTCGGCGTCCGCAATCCCTTCCGCTGGAGCTTCGATGCCGCGACCGGCGACCTCTGGATCGCGGATGTCGGACAGAACAACTGGGAGGAGATCGACTTCCAGCCCGCGGCGAGCACGGGCGGCGAGAACTACGGCTGGCGCCTGATGGAAGGCACCCACTGCTACGATCCGCCGGGCGGCTGCGACGACGGCGACCCGGCGCTCGTCTACCCGATCCACGAGTACGATCACGACGCGGGCTGCTCGGTGACGGGCGGGACGGTCTACCGCGGCGCGGCGCTGCCGGAGCTCGCCGGGCACTACTTCTTCGCCGACTTCTGCTCGGCGCGCATCTGGACGCTGCGCTACGACGGAGTAGCGGTGAGCGAGCTCACCGACCGCACCGAAGAACTCGCCCCCGGAGGCGGGCTCGCCATCGGCTCCATCGCCGCCATCGCCGCGGACGGACTCGGCGAGCTCTGCATCGTCGACCGGGGCAGCGGCGTGAACGGCGAGATCTACCGGATCCTGCGCAACCCCGCGTCGGTGGATGAAGCGGGCGCGGATGGCGGCGGTGTTTCCGGCAGGGGAGCGGAAGGCCCTGGCGACGGCGACGCGAACGGATCCGCGAACATCGGCGCCCTCTCGCCCGCGCTGCGGATCGCGGATCTGCGTCCCAACCCCTTTTCGGGCGCGGTCCAGGCCACGATCCACGCGGAGCGTCCCGGGATGCTCCAGATGAAGATCTTCGACGCCGCGGGGCGGGAGCGCGCCGGCTTCCCGGCCGTCCGGGCCGAGCGCGGCGCGACCCCCTTCCACTGGGACGGACGGGACGCGGGCGGCCGGCTCTTGCCCTCGGGCGTCTACTACCTGAGCGCCACGATCGAGGGCGAGGCCGCGGGACGCAGCGTGCAGCTCATTCGCTAGGCGACGCGGACAGGGAGGTTTGGTGCTGTTCGGCGCCCGTCGACGCGGTCGAGGCGCCCCAGCGGATCGACACTCATCAACCAGCAGAGAAGGAGTTTCTCATGCGCATATCCAAGGATCAGATTCCAGCCAAGATCAGCGTGCCCGGCGCGGTCGCGCGCGTGGCCCCCGACTTCGGCGACGCGACCGGCTTCGGCAAGATGGGCGGCGAGTACTTCTCCCTCGGCGCCGGCACCGACATCGCCCCGCTCCTCAAGGGACTCGAGGACGACGCCTGCCAGGCGCCGCACTGGGGCTACATGCTCTCCGGGGAAGTCGTCGTGACCTACACCGACGGCAAGGTCGAGACCTGCAAGGGCGGCGACCTCTTCCACTGGCCCGCCGGTCACAGCGTGCGGGTGGTCAAGGACGCCGAGGTCATCCTGTTCAGCCCGCTGCGCGAGCACACCCGCGTCCTGGACCACATGCTCAGCGCGATGGAGGGGTGA
>VGIY01000596.1 GCA_016867695.1 Candidatus Eiseniibacteriota bacterium
GGAGACGAAGGCCGGGGCGCAGGCGACTTCGTCCTGCCCCCGATGGAAGACGAGGTAGCGCAGGCCCTTCTCCGACCTGTCGCCCAGGTGGACCTGGGGCAGGTGGAGCGGATGGCCCCCGCAGCGCTCGACGAGGTCCCTCCAGGATCCGTCCGGAACGCGCTCGAGCACGCGCAGCGCAAGCATCGCGGTCACACCTCGCGGAAGTCGGCCTCCAGCGCATCGAGGGCGCGGTGGGCCTGGCGCCACACGGCCGAGCGCCGGTACGCCCGGGGCAGGCAGCGGGCGGCCCGGCGGGTGAGCTTCCGGGCGATCCGCCGCGGGAGCCCCGCCGGCGGCGCCCCGGCGGGTGCGCGCCCCCCGCGGGCCCGGGCTTCGCGCTCGGCCACCGCCTCCACGACGGCCACGGGTGAGAGGCGGCCGGGAAGGCAGGCGGCGACCAGATGGCGCACCAGAGCGCGGTAGCGGGTCTGGAAGAGCCGCTCGATCGGGCCGGGCGGAATGCCGCTGTCGGCGAGCGAGGAGCCGAAGACCCCGCCGGCATTGCAGAGGCAGCCGGGGAGGCAGAGCACGCCGCGATCGTGGAGCAGCGCCGCCGCGCCCGGGGCGTAGGGGGCGTTGGCCGCGGGGACGATCGCTCGCGCCCGGACGGCGCGCGCCGCATCCGCCGTGATCGATCCCGTTCGCGCGGCGGGGACGAGGATGTCGGCCGGCGTTCCCAGCAGGCTCTCAAGGGGCAGGTCCGTTCCGGGAAGATGGCGGACGAGGTCGTCGCCGTGGTCCGCCTTCGCGCCGCGCAGCTCGTCCGGCGCGAAGCCGGAGGGGTTGGCGATCGCCCCGCGGATCGTCGAGAGGGCGGTGATGCGGAACTCCTCGGCCGGGAGCATCGCCGCCATGTGCGCGGCCACCTGGCCGAAGCCCTCGATGGCCAGCGTGACAGGGTGGGGCAACTCGAGCGCCTGCACGCACCCCTGGATCGCCTGGGAGACCCCCAGCGCGGTGAAGAAGGCCGTGTCGGTGGGCCGTCCGATGGACAGCCCGGCTCCCGCATAGACCGCCCGCAGATCCTCGAACCCGCAGTTCATGTCCGTCCCGGGATAGTAGAGGCCCGCCCGGATGATCGGCCCGATCCGGCGGCCGAATCCCTCCAGCGCCTCCCGCCGGGCCTCGGCGTCGAGGTCTCCGGCAAGGCGCAGCCCCGCCTTGGCGCCGCCCCGGGGCAGGCGGAAGAGGGCGAACTTCAGCGTCATCTCGCGGGCCAGCTCGCGGATCTCCTCCAGCGCCAGATCGGGGGCGATCCGCAGGCCGCCGGAGCTCCGGTCGTTGTAGAGCGAGTCGATGGCCAGCATCCCCTCGTAGCCGGGGCCGGGGGCGAGGACGATCAAGGGCGGTTCCATCTTCTTGCCTCGAAACAGACTAGACGCCATGGGGGGAAGCTGTCGTTCCCCCCCTGCGCACGGCTAGGGGGGGATCCTGCCGGACCCGGGAAGGCGTTCGGACTTCCCCGGGAACTTATCGGCTTGGCGCACGACAGCACTATAGCAGACGGCCTGAGGCTGCCAAGGATCGTGTGGGTTCGCGCCGATAACGCCACA
>VGIY01000597.1 GCA_016867695.1 Candidatus Eiseniibacteriota bacterium
CCGTAGACGAGCTTCTCGAGAGGGTCGAAGACGTGATACCAGGGCTTCTCGAAGGAGCTGACCATCTCCGTGTAGACGGTGCCCTTCTCCTCGAGCGACAGCCGCCCGGTGAGCGGATCGGCGGTCACGCCCAGATGGCAGACCTCGCGGCGGATCTCCTCGTCGCTGAAGTCGGGGTGGAGCAGCGCGCGGAGCTTCGCCTCGCAGATCTCGTAGAAGGTCTCGATGCCGGCGATCGTGTTGAAGTGGTAGCAGGTCCGCAGCTGGCTCGTGAAGGCGCTGCTGTTCGCCAGCGCCATGTCCTCGAGCGCCGCCGCGTAGCGGCCGCGGCGGCCCTTCCCGAGCAGCAGGTGCTCGCAGGCGTGCGGCTCGCCGCGGTCGGAATCGGGCACCGTCTTGATCCAGATGAAGGCTTGCGGGACCGACTGGATGCGCAGCATGTCGACGAGGAAGCCGTGGCGCGCGCAGGCGAAGCGGGCGCCGTCGGCGCGGCCGGTCGGGCCCTCGTAGAGGTAGAGCAGGCGGAAGTCCCGCAGCGTGTCCCCGGGGCGCAGCGATTCGAGATCCCCGGCCGGGGCGCTCGAGGCGAGCGCCGGGAGGGCGGCCGGCGAGAGGGCCAAGCCGGCGGCCAGCAGGGGGGCGTGCAGCGCCCGACGCGCGGGGGAGATCGAGTGGAGGGCGTCGATGAAACGGCTCACGGTGGCTTCCTTTCCCGGCCTGCGCGGACCGGACGGGGTCCCGGTCGGCCCGCGCCGCCCGGCGGTCCTCCCGCCCCGGTCGCGGCGCGCGGCGCGCCCGACTGGAGAGCGCGGAAGGGACGGCTTGGATCGAGCCAGTGTAGTCGCCCGAGGTCCCCGCGGCAATGCCGTGCCCGGTGCCCCAACTCCTCTCTAAGGGGCTTCCGACGGCGCCGTCTCGACGCGCGGAGAGGATCGGCGGCGCGGGCGAGGCGCAAGGGCTCGCGGCGTGGGACCCGATGTGGGGCGCCGTCTCGACGCGCGGAGACGACCCGCCGCGCGGGCGAGGTTCGCGGATTCGCGGCGCCGCGTTCCGCCCGGGGCGCTGTCTCATCGGCCGTCTCATGGGACGCTGCGGGACGGCGGGGAGACATCGGGAGACACGCGGAGACAGCCGGCGCGTCTCGTCGTTTCGGCGAGGCGCATGGGCCCGACGCGCGGACGGGTGGCGGGACCGCTCGTCGGGGCAATCCCCATCGAGCGCTCAGGCGGCTCTCGGAGTGCGTGTTGCGCGGTGCGGGCAGCGGCCCCGGGACCTCGTGGCGGGATCGGGGCGATCGCTCTGCGCGGGCGTTCGCCGGAGCGGCCCGACCTGGCACGGTTCGTGCGCCGACGGGCCGGCGGATGCGCGCCCTGTCGCGTCGGCCGTCGAGTCCACACACGGGAGGAGGATGACACGCATGAACCCCGGCCTGCGAGCGAGAGCGGAAGTCCACGCGCTGCCGGATCCCCGCTCCGGAGTCGCGACCTGCGTCTGCCAGAACCTGGCCATCGCGTCCGACGCCTTCGCGCGCCTCTCGACCGAGGAGATCTTCTCCCTGCCTCTCGATCTGCGCAGGCGAGCCCACGG
>VGIY01000598.1 GCA_016867695.1 Candidatus Eiseniibacteriota bacterium
CGACCGGAGCCGCGACAACATCCGCGAACGCGAGCAGTCGCTGGCGCTCGAGCTGCGCAACTTCCAGCCCGGGCACGTGGGCCGCGTCTACACGCCTTTCCTGCGCGATCAGAGCTACATGGGCTACGAGGCGCTCGAGCTCTGGCTGAACAGCACGCTGCCCGAGGAGAGCCGGGCCGAGTTCTTCCTGCGCCTCTGCAAGGACGCGACGATCGACACGACCGACTACTACGAGTACCGCGTGGCCGTGCCGCGGATCGTCGAGCCGGGACGGCGCAGCGGCAGCTGGCTGCCGATCAAGATCGCGCTGACCGACCTGAGCGACCTGAAGGCCCATCTGGCGGCCGACGCCGACACGGTCTCCCGGTCGCTGCCCGGCGGCGGCCGGATCTCGATCAAGGGCAAGCCCTATCTGACGAAGGTGCGCCGGATCACCTTCGGGGTCGTCAACCAGGGCGCCGCGCCCATCGAGAATGCCAGCGTCTGGGTCAACGAGCTGCGCCTGACGCACGTGATCAAGGACATGGACCTGGCCTACCGTCTGCAGGCGCGGGTGGACCTGGCGGACATCGGTCACGTCGACTTCAACTTCAAGCGGGTGGGGAGCGACTTCGTCAGCATCAGCGGCGGCGGCTTCCGCCAGGCGCGCGAGGAGCAGACCAGCTACGCCCTGTCGGCCAGCGGCATCCCCCTCGAGCGCTTCCTGCCTCGCGGGACGGGCTTGCGGCTGCCCTTCGCCTACCAGCTCAGCCGCGACCGGCGCGTGCCGAAGTACCGCACCAACGACGACCTGCTGGTCGGAGACCGGCCCACCGACCGCGACATCACCGAAACGGTCAACCGCAGCTACAGCCTGTCGCTGTCGCGCCAGGCCTCCAATCGCAGGCTGCTCCGCTACACGATCGACAATCTGAGCCTGAGCGGCTCGCTGCGCCACAGCCACGCCAACTCCCCCTTCGCCAAGGACTCGACCGTCACCCGCACCGGCAGCGCCAATCTCGCCCTCCCCTTCGGCGCCGGGGGGGGGATCCAGCTCTACCGCAACTGGAAGGTGCGCCTGCTGCCGACCGCCTTCTCTCTGGGGTTGACGCGCAGCGAGAAGGACCAGGTCCGCTACCGGCGGGCGGGCGGCGATCTGCGCCAGCCCTTCACGCTCGATGACCAGCGGACGATCCGCTCGGGGGGGCTCTCGCTCGCCGCGGGGCTGCAGCCGATCTCGATCGTGACCTACAACTTCAGGCAGAGCCGCGACCTGATGCTGCGCTCGCGATCGGCCTGGCTGGGGGGCCTGAACACCGGACGCGAGACCTCGCGCACGGAGGACCTGAGCGTCTCCCAGCAGGTGCGGGTCGTCCCCCGCTGGTTCGAGCCGCGCCTCTCCTGGCGGGGGTCGTTCCGCGGCACCTTCAACCAGCAGGGGGGCGTGACCCAGGGCGGTCTGGACCGCTTCCACGACCTGACCAACAATCGCACGGCGACGATGAGCTTCGACGTGCCGCTGGCGGCGCTGATCGACCGCCTGAGCCAGTGGGGTGCGGCGGGACCGGGCGGCGGCGGG
>VGIY01000599.1 GCA_016867695.1 Candidatus Eiseniibacteriota bacterium
GGGATCAGACGAGCGAGAACCAGCCCCTCAGGCCTCCGAACAGGGCCAGGTTGATGATCAGGATGAGCCCGAGCAGCGCCGCGGCGGCGACCGGGATCAGCACCGCGATCACCGCGCGCGGGCGGTCGAGGCCGTAGAGCTCCTCCAGCGCGACGCAGGCGACGACGAGGCCCCAGAGGGAAACCACCATGCCGAGCCACGGGACAATCAGGGCCCAGGAGACGATCCATCCCGTGCCCCAGACGCGCACCAGCGTGAGGTAGTCGCCGCGGCCGCCGAAGAGCACGGCGGCGAAGTGCAGCACGCCGGCCATGACGAAGAGCCCCAGGAGCGCCCCCAATGGCCCGAGGATGACCCCGCCGAGGCGGAACGAGGGCGGGGCCAGCCAGGAGGCGATGCCGGCCAGGCCGGCGATGACGAGCGCCTGGGTCAGCGCCTGCGGGTCGGCGGCGACCTCGCGGTAGGCCGCCCGCTCGAGCTTGACGATCCGGATGCCCCTGCGCACCGCGTCCGTGAAACCCATCATCCCCTCCCGGCGTGGCTCGCCGGCGCACCGCCCGCGCGCGTCTCGCCGGGGCCGATGCCGACGCTCCCGCAGCATAGGTCGGCCTGCTCGAGGCGGTCAAGCGGCCGGGGGGGGGCATTCCGGGAGCGCGCCCGGCCCCCAAACGCAAGAGGCCTCCCCCCGCGGGGAAGGCCTCTCGTGCCATCCGGTCCGGGCGCTCCGGGGTCGGGCCCCGGCCGCGCCGCCCGGCGCTAGCGATAGAGCGACTTGATCGCGCCCCAGTTGGAGGGCTCCGCCGGCGTCAGCTCCTCGCAGGGATTGTCCGTGCAGTCCTCGAACTCGGGGTGCGGCTCGCCGCCCTGAGCGAGGCAGTCGACCTCGTGGAGCATGAAGCACTCGTGGTCGATGCAGCAGACCATCGGCGCCGGACAGGTCACGTCCTCGCAGGTCAACCCATCGTGCCAGACGCCGCCCGCCTCGGCGCACTCGTCCTCGAACGCGAGCACGCACTCGCCGCTGTAGAGGCAGCAGGCCCAGGGCTGGGGCGGAATCTCGGGCAGTTGGATCATGACGCCGTCGGGCGCCGTGATCGAGAGGTTGTCGATCCAGACCGTGTCGCCCGGGTTCGAGTAGGTGCGCACCTCGATGACCAGCCCGCCGCGCGCGCCCAGATTGGAGTCGAACACCCAGGTCCAGCCGGTCTGGTCCCAGCCCTCGCCGGGACCGTAGTCGTTGTTGCCGCCGGCGCTGCCGGCGTAGTCGTCGATCGTGCCCCCGGCCGCGGTGTAATGGGCCCAGATGCGGCTGGAGGGCGAGGCGCCGGGCGTGTCGTCGTAGCGCCAGAAGCTGGCGGTGACGATGTCGCCGTCCTGGAGCCCGTCGATCCAGGCGAGGTAGCCCTGCGGCGTCCCCGTGGGAGCGGCATCGACGAGCTTCAGCGACCAGTCCCCCGCGTAGACGGGATCGGGATGCGTCACCCGGTAGGCCTCCATCTCACCCTCGGGGAATGCCTTGATGAACGTTCCACCGCTCTCCCAGTCGAACTCGAC
>VGIY01000600.1 GCA_016867695.1 Candidatus Eiseniibacteriota bacterium
GCGCCCCGCTGGATCGGAGAGGAGCGGCTCGTCCAGCGGCTGACGACGGCGCGCATGGTCTCGAGGACGATCGGCTTGCCGATGACCTCGTCCATCCCGGCGGCGAGGCAGCTCTCCATGACGTCGGCCCGGGTGTGGGCGGTCATCGCCACGATGGGTACCTGCGCGCGCTCGTCGGGCAGGGCGCGGATCGCCGCCGAGGCCTCGAAGCCGTCCATGATCGGCATCTCGCAGTCCATCAGGATCATCTCGTAGCGGCCCGCGGCCAGCCTGGCCAGCGCCTCCTTCCCGTCGGCGGCGAGGTCGCAGCGGCAGCCGAGCCGGTCGAGCATCAGCGCGGCCACGCGCTGGTTGAACAGGTTGTCCTCGACGACGAGGATCAGCGGGCCGCCCTCGCGCGCGCCTCTTTCGCAGGGGGCAGTCGGCAGGGGCAGGGCGGCGAGGCTCGACGGCGGCGGGGGAGTCTCGAGTCGCCCGTCGTCACCGGGCGCGGGCCCGGCGGTGCGCACTCCCTGCGCAGCTCGCGATCCCGGCAGGAGCTCTTCCGGCAGGCCGCGGAGCGCCGACGGCAGGAGGGGCCTGGACAGCGCCGTCAGGAAGCCTCCCGCGCGAGCCCGGGCCTCCAGCTCCGGGTCCGGGCCCCCCAGGACCAGCACGAGGGCCGTCACGCCGCCGGGATCGCGCTCCCGGATCCGGCGCCCCAGGTCGAGCGCGGCGTCCTTGTCCGGTTCGGCGTCGATCAGCGCCGCGGGCGTCGGGCCCCCGGCCGCGCGCGCGGCATCCAGGCGCGCCGGAAGGTCTCCGGCGGCGCAGAGCGACCCGGACATCCCCGCGGCGCTCAGCGCCTCCAGGACGGCGCACGCCTCCACCTCGTTCTCGAGGGCGATCAGCACCGGCGCCCGCCACTCGCCGCGCGGTCCCCCCGGGCAGCCCGCGGCCGGCGGGTCGCAGGCCAGCGGCAGCCCGAACCAGAAGGTCGATCCCCGGTCCGGCTCGCTCTCGGCGCCGATCGTGCCGCCCATCAGCGTGATCAGCTGCCGGCAGATGGCCAGCCCGAGACCGGTGCCGCCGTACTTGCGCGTCGTGCTGCTGTCGGCCTGGGTGAACTTCTCGAAGATCGCCTCGATCCGGTCGGCGGGGATGCCGATGCCCGTGTCGGCCACCGCCACCCGGAAGAGCGCCATGCCCGACTCGCGCGGCGCGGTCTCGACGTCGATCAGGACGTGTCCCCGGGCGGTGAATTTGACCGCGTTGGCGACCAGATTGGTCAGCACCTGGCGGATGCGCCCCTCGTCGCCGTGGACGATACGGGGCGCGTCGGGCGCGTAGCGGACGATCAAACGCAGGTTCTTGCGCCGCGCGGCGTGGCCGAGCAGGGCGGCGACCTCTTCGACCGCCGCCAGCAGGTCGAAGCGCGCGGACTCGATGCGCAGCCGCCCCGCCTCGATGCGCGAGAGGTCGAGGATGTCGTTGATCAGCGACAGCAGCGCGCCGCCTGCGTCCTCGATCATCTTCAGCGACGGCCGGACCTCGGCCTGGAGATCCATGTCCA
>VGIY01000601.1 GCA_016867695.1 Candidatus Eiseniibacteriota bacterium
GGGGGGGGGGGGGGATGCCAGGGTGAGGCGTGGGGCCGCGGTCGCGCGGCAGCCCGGACGAGGGCGTGGCCTGCGAGCGGATCGGTGGGGGACGCCGACGGTCGGCAGCAGAGTCGGACTCAGGGATTCGAGTGGTAATACCGCGCGGTCGCGTGGTACAACCTCGCGTTATGGACACGCTCGTCGACCTGCTCGGATCTCGTGTGAAGGCAGAAATCCTGCGCCTGCTGTTCGGCCCCGGGGCCAAGGAGCTCCACGTGAGGGAGATCGGCCGGCAGGCGGGGCTGGCCGATGCCACGGTCCGCCAGGAGCTACGAAGGCTGACGCGACTGGGCATCGTCGGCGTCCGCCGCGACGGGAATCGCGTTTGCTACCAAGCCAACGCCGCGCACCCGCTCTACCCCGACATCCACAGCCTCGTCCTCAAGACGAGCGGCCTCGTCGATGTGCTGCGTGATGCCCTGGGTGACCCTGGGGTCCGGCTGGCATTCGTCTTCGGATCCTTGGCGGCCGGAACAGATAAGCCGGAAAGCGATGTGGACCTGATGGTGGTCGGGACGATCAGTCTGCGCCAGATGGCCGGGCGGTTGAGCGGCGTGGGAGACCGGCTGGGGCGCGAGGTCAACCCGCACGTCATGACCGATGAGGAGTTCGGGCGCCGTCGCAATGCCCGTGATCATTTCCTGGTGAGCGTGCTTCGTAGTCCCCGCCTCTGGGTGATCGGAAGCGAAGATGAGCTTGCAGCAATGGGCCGATAACGGCTGGTTGCGCCCACACGAACCGACCCGCTCGGAAATCGCCGATCTCCTTGGCATCGTAGACCGCGACCTTCGCGATGCGGCCGGTGACATCTCCGCCGATTGGCGCTTCGGCATCGCCTACAATGCGGCGCTGAAACTCTGCACGATTCTGCTGCACGCCTCTGGCTTTCGGGCGGAAAAGGCCCTGCAGCATTACCGGACGCTTGCAGCGCTTCCCGGCATCCTCGGACAGGAGTGGCGAAGCGACGCCGACTATCTCGAGATCTGCCGGATCAAGCGCAACGCCGCGGAATACGAGATGGCGGGCGTGGCGACCGCGCAGGACGCCGCCGAGCTGATCGCGTTCGTGAAGCGACTTCGCGTCGCCGTGCTCGATTGGCTGGGCAGCTACCATCCCGAGTTGAGGCCGCAGGCCAGGACGATGCAGTAGGCCTGCCATGACGTCGGACGACAGAACGCAGCGTGCTACGGACCGGGTAGTTCAGCGTGGGCAGGCCGTCCGGGGTGGTCCGCGGGTGGGGGCTCCTTCATCATCCCGACGGGACTCCGCTCCTCAACCTGCGGTGGTGCGATCTCCGTCCGTCGGAGACCAATCGCCGGATCCTCACGCCGTCCTGCGCACCCTCTTCGGCTTCCCCGCCTTCCGCCCGCACCAGGAAGAGGTCGTCCGCGCCATCCTCGATCGCCGCGACGCCTTCGTCGTCATGCCGACGGGCGGAGGGAAGTCCCTCTGCTACCAGCTTCCTTCGCGGATCCTCCCCGGCACCTGCCTCGTCATCAGTCC
>VGIY01000602.1 GCA_016867695.1 Candidatus Eiseniibacteriota bacterium
CGCCCCCCGGGGACGGCGCAGCGGGCGACGCCGGCGAGCCGACCCGGCGGAGTCCCCAGGGTCCAGCGGCGGGCCAATCCCGGCTAACTCCGGACCGAGCCGCGACGCGGGCGCCCTCCGGCGGGCGCCTCGCCCGGTGGCGCGTCCAGTCCCTCCAACCGGCGGCGCAGGAGTTGGAGGCGCTGCTCGGCCTGGTGGATCTCCCGCTCGAGGAGGCTGCGCTGCGCCCCCGCTTCCCGCCACCGGGCCAGTGCCGTCTCGCCTCCGGCGAGATCTCCGACGAGGACGCGCAGGCTGCGGGGCTCGCCGGCGCGGAGGATCTCGATCTGCACGGGCGATCCCGGAGGAGCTGTGCGCACGAGTTCGGTCAGCTGCGCCGCATCGGTCACGGCCATGTCGCCGAAGCGCAGGATGACGTCGCCCGGGTGGATGCCCGATTGCTCGGCAGGCCCCCCGGCCAGGACGTCGGAGACGATCACGCCGACACCGCGCCACAGGGAATCGCCGGCCGTGATCGGGCGCCGGTAGGTGCGCACGCCCAGGAAGCCGCTCGGCGCCGTCCGCCCGCCGCTCTCGATCTCCCGCACCGCGCGGGCGACGAGGTCCGCGGGCACGATCACCCCCTCCTCGCTCGTGCCCGCGCCGGGCGCGTCGCCCGCCGCGACTCCGGTGATCAGTCCCAGCCACTCGCCGTCCAGGCTGAGCAACGCTCCCCCGGCGTTGCCGGGATAGAGGGGGACCCGGAACCGCCAGACGACGGCGGTCGAATCGGCGCAGCGGACGCGCTCGCGGATCGCGGCGTCGCCCTGCGCCAGCGTGAGCGCCGGCCCGCGGAGGTTCTCCTGGCTCCAGGACCCGTAAGCGACCGCCGCCACCCACTCGGGAAGCTGGCGCAGGGGCCGAGCCGGCGGCGCGAGCCAGGGGAACGACTGGTCGCCGACGAGCTGCAGAACGGAGATGTGGATGTCCGAGTTCTGCCCCACGAAGCGCGCGTCCATCCGGCGCCCGTCGGGGAAGTGGACGACGACGCTGTCGCCCGGCTGGGCGGCCCGGTCGGTCGTGACCACGCAGCCATGCGCGTCGACGACGACGCCCGAGGCGACCAGGCGCCGCATGGCGGCCGACTGGGCGAACCCCGAGGGGGTCGCCGCCGTGCGCATGACGGCGCGGTGGCTGACGACCCTGACTACGGCGGGGCTGACGCCCCGGTAGAGCTCGCTGAGCCCATCGGCCAGGTCGCCCGGCAGGGCCGCCGGAGCGCTCCCCGGCAGGCCGGCGCCCGCCAGCACGGCGAGCAGGGGGACCGCCCGGATCCAGGGCCGAGTCGGCCCGGGCCGCCTAGAAGGTGACGAAGGCATCGTTCTGGGCGTCCAGCTCCATGCTGGCGGTTCGTCCGTATCCCCTGCCGACCGGCACGAGGCCCCGGTGGGGGTCCGCCACGTAGGGTTCCAGCACATACTCCGGCTCGGAGGCGACTCCCAGGCTGTCGGCCCCGCCGCGCAGCGGCGGCAGGTCAATGCCCGCCAGCGGGCCCTCGAGCTGAT
>VGIY01000603.1 GCA_016867695.1 Candidatus Eiseniibacteriota bacterium
ATGGAGGGCTCTTCGACGGAGACCGGTGGCCGGGAAAGACCACACGCTCGACCAAGCCCTCGAGGCCATGACCGCCGAGGAGCTGCGGGGATTCGTCCGCGAGGCCCTGCGCACGCTCGACGATGTGCCCAGAGCCAAACTCCAGGATGTCCTGATCGCGCGCGCGGCGACCGGGCGCGCCGGCTGGAAGCCGGCGGCGCCTTCCAGTCGTCTGCTCGATGAAGTGAGGGGATTCGTCGCGTCCGCCGTGCGTGCCGGGTCCGCGGATCCCGAGGACGTGGACCGCTTCCTCCGCCAGGGCACGCGCGCGTACCTGGCCGGTGACTACGTGACCGCGCGCGGAGTGTTCGAGACCCTCCTGCCCCCCATCGGCGACGCCACGATCGATCTCGGCCAGCACGAGATGGTGGACGAGGTCCTTACGGTCGAGATCCACACGTGCGCCACCCAGTATGTCGTGAGCGTCTATTGGACCACGGCCCTGGAGGCGCGCGCGGAAGCGATCCATCGAGCGATGGACGCGGTCCGGAGCGTGGCCTTGATCGGGATGCCGATCAGGGAGATGGAGCTCGTCGCGACGGCTCCGCTTCCTGATCTCGATGCCTTCCTCCCGCGATGGCTGCGCTATCTCGAGCGGTCGGCGCCCCCCAAGGACAAGTGGGACTACGAGGGGGACGCGCGGCTGCGCGAGGCGGCCATGCGCGTCGAGGGGGTGCCCGGCCTCGAGCGGCTGGCGCGCGAGACGAGGAAGCCTGAGGCCCTGAGCGCGTGGTGTTCGGCGCTCTTCGAAGCCGGCGACTGGTCGGGGGCGCTGCGGGCGTGCGAAGCGGCGGCAGAGATGTCGCGTGAAGCCTACTGGCGCGGGGACTTCCTGGACGACGCCGCGCTCGCGGCGAAGCAGCTTGGCCACAGCGACGCCGACCTGCGCCTCGAGGCGGCCTGGCGCGGCGCTCCGTCGCTCCAGCGGCTGCAGCGCTGGCTCGGGGCCGGTTCGCCGGAGGGTGCCACGGTCGTCGAGCGGGCGAAGCAGGCGTTCGAACACTGCCCGCGCACGGCTGGGCGACAGCGGGGTCTGCTCTGTTACCTCACCGGAGATGCGCGCCGGGCCGCCGCGCTTCTCGCGCGAGCTCCGGGCCTGGGCTGGTCGGACGAGGAACATCCCGGCCATCTCCTCTTTTCGGCGTTCGCGGCCATGTTGACCGAGGGGAGCGGGACGACACTTGACCCGGCGCTCTGGGAGAGCCTTCGCGAGAGGTCGTGGACTGCGATTCATGGTGACGGAGATTGGGGCGATCCCGGCGAGGACGACGGCACTGGCCGCACTGGTGGCGCGGCATCACTGAAGCTCGACACGCCGTCCGCCCCTGACCTGTTCGCCCTGGCCCGTCCCGGAATCGGGCTCGACTCTCGGGACCGCGCGGCCGTGCTCAAGGCCATGCGAGCCGCTGCCACGAAGCGTACCCAAGGAGTCCTCGCCAACAAGCGTCGGCGTCACTACGGGCACGCCGCGGCTCTTGTCGCCTGCTGCCTGCA
>VGIY01000604.1 GCA_016867695.1 Candidatus Eiseniibacteriota bacterium
CACGAACCGCATGGTCTGCCAGTACATGCTCGAGCACTATCAGGTCTGCGCCGAGCGCTACACTCGCCTGACCGCCGACGACTGCGCCCGCCTGCGGGCCCTGGCGGCCTGGGAGCGCCGCGTGCGGGGCGCCTGGGGCGAGGTGCGCGCGTGGGAGGTGAGCGCCGCCGGGACCGAGGCGGCGCGCGTCGGCGGCGAGATCCGCGTCGCCTGCAGAGTCGCGCTCGGCAGCCTGGCCCCGGAGGATGTCGCCGTGCAGGTCTACCACGGACGCCTGGACGAGCACGGCCGGATCGGCGCGGCGCAGGCCGTCGATCTCGCCGGCGAAGGGGAGGCCGGGGCCGGCGTCTTCCGCTACGCCGGGAGGCTGCCCTGCGAGCGCAGCGGCCGGATGGGCTTCGCCGTCCGCGTCCTGCCGCGGCACGAGGATCAGCTCCATCCGCACGAGCTGCGCCTGATGCGCTGGGCGGAATGAGGGGCGGGCGCGTCCCGGCCGCTCAGGCCGTCTCCGGCGCCGGGGCGGCCGTCGCGCGCTCCGGGCTCCGGCCCCGCAGGCGCGCCGCCAGGCGGGCCAGCGCCCAGCCGAGACGCGCGAAGACGAAGTAGAGCGCCGGCAACGCGCCGAGGATCAGCAGCGTGCTGCTGATCAGTCCGCCGATCGAGGTCAGCGCCAGGTTCTCCCAGATGTCGCGCCCCGAGCCGGCGCCCTCGTCGGTCAGCCGCACCAGCAGCGGCAGCAGACCCGCGATGGTCGTCCCGCTGGTCAGCAGGATCGACCGCAGCTGGATGCCCACCCCGTCGCCGACGGCCCGGCGCAGCAGACCCAGCCGCTCGGCCGCCGGCAGGCGCCACAGGTCGCTACCCCCCAGGCGGGCCTTGGCCGGCACCTGCTCCGGCCCGTAGCCGCGCTCGGCGACGAGCTCGCGCACCTGCAGGCGGAAGCGGTTGATCAGCAGGATGGCGTTGTTGACCACGACCCCGAAGAGCAGCACGAGCCCGATCCTGGCCGACGAGTCGAAGGGCATCCGCGCCGCCCAGAAGATCGCCGCCACGCCGGTCAGCGCCATCGGGATCCCCAGCAGCGTCAGCAGCGGCAGGGTGAAGCTCTCGAAGAGCACCGCCAGGGTCATGAAGATGAAGAGCAGCGTCACCCAGAGGACGGTGCGCATCTGCTCCTCCTCCTCGCGGGTGAGGCTCTGTCCCGACACGTCCTCGGCCGTGTAGCCGTAGGGCAGGCGGATGCCCGCCAGCACCTCCTGGATGTAGCGCTGGCGCATGGCGTCGGTGCCGATGTACTCCCAGTTGATCTGCAGCGTGTAGCGCTGATCCTGGCGCTGGATCGAGCCGAGCACCGGCCTGGTCTGCAGCGTGATCAGCTCGCCCAGCCGCACGCGCCGCCCCTGGCGCGTGGTCAGCGTCCTGTCCATCACCTGCTCGTACTGGATCTTGTCGGCGTCCGCGAAGGCGAGCTGCACGCGCCGGTCCTCGCCGTCGATGAGCATGCGCCAGGGGGTCTCGATCCCC
>VGIY01000605.1 GCA_016867695.1 Candidatus Eiseniibacteriota bacterium
GATGCCGGATCGCAGCATGGAGCGTTGCCTTGCCCGGCGCCGCGCGCGCGCGCTAAGCTGCCCGCTTCCCAGGGCGGGCCGATGCGGCCGCCTCCGGGATCGGACCGGGCGCGCGGCGGCCGCGGGAACGGGCGTTCCAAGGCGAAAGGGGCTTCGGGTGGGCGAGATCTACGCGCTGGCCTGCGCGCTCATCTGGGGCTTCGCCGTCATCCTCTTCCAGCGCACCGGCGAGCGCGTCGCGCCGCTGGCCCTCAACCTCTTCCGCTCCTCCCTGGGGGTCGTGCTGCTCCTGCCGACGCTCTGGCTGGCGGGGCAGTCGCTGCTCCATCCCGCCGCGGCGCGGGACACGCTGATCCTCCTGGCCAGCGGGATCATCGGCATCGCCTTCGCCGACACGCTCTTCCACGCCTCGCTCAACCGGGTCGGGTCGGGAATCTCCGCCATCGTCAGCACGACCTACTCGCCCTTCGTCGTCCTGCTCGCCTTCCTGATGATCCGCGAGCGCATCACCCTCGTTGATCTGGCCGGCATGGGTCTCATCCTGAGCAGCGTGCTCCTGACCGGCAGTCTCGCTCCGCCGCCCGGCCGCACGCGTCGTCAGATCGTCACCGGCATCGTCATCGGCATCGTCGACCTCATGCTCCTGGCCTTCTCGATCGTCCTGGCCAAGCCGGTGCTCGACCAGGTCCCGGTGCTCTGGGCGACGACGGTGCGCCAGCTCGGCAGTCTAGCCGCGCTGCTCATCATGGCCCTCCTCTCGCGCCGCCGCCGGGAGCACTTCGCCGTCTACCGGCCCTCGCCCGGGTGGCGCTTCATGCTGCCGGGCGCCGCCCTGGGATCCTATCTCGCCCTGATCCTCTGGATCGCCTCGATGAAGCACACCATGGCGAGCCTGGCGGCGATCCTCACCCAGACCTCGACGATCTTCATCCTCGTCTTCGCCGCGATCTTCCTGCGGGAGCCCTTCTCGAAGCGCAAGGTCGCCGCGGCGTCGCTGGCGGTGGCCGGCGTGCTGCTCATCGTGCTCGCCTGAGCCGGAACCCCGGCGCCGAGGGATCAGGCCGAGGCCCTACCGGGAGCCGGCCCCCTCCGCTGGCGCCCGCGCCGCGTAACGATCACTCCGCCGGCGCCAGGATGTAGAAGGTCTCGTTGGGGAGATCGAGCCGGCGCAGCGGGCGGCGGAGGAGGCGCGCGAGGTCCCGCGCCAGCCGGTCGTAGTGCTCGCGCATGCCCTTCTCGCGCCCCCCCAGGCTGCGCGCCGGAAAGGAGACGATCCACCAGCGCGCCGGGAGCCCCCGCAGCAGCTTCAGCCCAGCTCCGCGCTCCTGCTGCTCGAGCAGCGGCAGGGTCTTCCACAGCAGGGCGAGGTCGGCCCCCAGGGCCTCTTCCGGCGGAGGTGAGAGCAAGTCCCAGGCCGCGGCCAGGCCACCCCTTCCCGAGAGCCGCAGGAAGCGCGCGACGAGGGCCGCCAGGCGGGTGTCGATGTCGAAGGCGCGGTACTCGGTCTCTGGCGGCAGACCCAT
>VGIY01000606.1 GCA_016867695.1 Candidatus Eiseniibacteriota bacterium
GCCAGCGTGCGCATGTTCCGCGCCGCCGCGGACGAGGCGCTGCTCGCGGACTCGCTGGCGCGGCTCGATCACATGGCCGCCTTCGGCACCGGCACGGTGGAGGTGAAGACCGGCTACGCGCTCGACCCGGAGCAGGAGCTGCGCGCGCTGCGCCTGATCGCCGCCCTGGGCGAGCGCCACGCGACGACGATCGTGCCGACCTACCTTGGAGCGCACGAGGTCCCCGACGAGTACCGCGCCGCCCCCGACGCCTATGTGGATCTCCTCGTCGAGCGGATGATCCCTGAGGCGGCCGCGCTCGGGATCGCCCGCTTCGGTGACGTCTTCTGCGAAAGAGGCGTCTTCTCGATCGCGCAGTCGCGACGGATCCTCCAGGCGGCGCGGGCGCAGGGCCTCGGGCTCAAGCTCCACGCCGACGAGATCGAGCCGCTGGGGGGGGCGGAGCTGGCCGCCGAGCTGGGCGCCGTCTCCGCGGATCACCTCGCGCGGGTCTCGGATGCGGGCATCGCCGCGCTGGCCGCGGCGGGCGTCGTCGCCGTGCTCCTGCCGGGCACGCTCTTCTCGCTGCGCGCGCCCGCCTACGCGCCGGCGCGCCGGATGATCGACGCCGGAGTCGCGGTGGCTCTGGCCACCGACTGCAACCCCGGCAGCTCGATGACCGATTCGATGCCCTGGGTGATCGCGCTGGCCTGCCTGCAGATGGGGATGAGCCCGGCGGAGGCGATCGTCGGGGCGACCTACAACGCCGCCGCGGCCCTGGGGATGGAGGGCGAGCGCGGGAGCCTCGCCCCCGGGCGGCGCGCGGACGTCCAGATCCTGGCCGCGCCCTCCTACGCGCGGCTGCCCTACCACGTCGGCTCGAGCGACCTGCGCGACCTGATCCTCGGCGGCCGGCCGCTGATCCGCGGCGCGCGGCCCCAGCCCCTGCGGCGGGGCTGAACGGCGCGAGCGGCGGCCGCGGGCGCGGGCGCCGCGCCGGGCGTTGCCGAGGCTGCAGGCGTGGGATACCCGTTCGGCCGAGGCAGGGGGCGTCTTCCCGGAGGACGGCCGGCTTTGGCCGTCCGCGGGCGAGCTGGGCGCGGCTGCTGCACGAGATCCCCGAGGTCGATCCGCTGCGCCCGCAGTGCGGGACGGAGATGAAGGTGATCAGCGTGATCGTGGAGCCGGAGGTGATCGACAGGAGCCTGGCGCACATCCAGGAGACCGGTGGGCGGGACCCGTTCGAGGGGCGCGGGCGGCCGCAGCGGGAGCCGGCGGGGACGGCCGCGGGTGTGGCGTGAGGCGGCCGGCGGGAGCGGGGGACGAGCGAGGGGCAGGCGAACGCGCTGGCAAGGCAGTGGCGGGGGAGGTACGCTCAACATGAGCGATCGCGAACGGAAGCGAGGCGGACAAAGGCGGATGCCGGGGGTCCTGCGGCCGCGGCGGCGTCGTGCGCCGCGGGGAATCGCGACCGGCTCGGGCGAGTAGCGTCCCTCCGGGGCGGATTCGCGGGTTCGGGCGGCGGAGATTAGGATACAAA
>VGIY01000607.1 GCA_016867695.1 Candidatus Eiseniibacteriota bacterium
CCCGCTCACGGAGGGGAAGATCGACGAGGTCGTATCGCTGGCCGACAGGCATCCGCGCAGCCACCTGGCGCGCGTCTATGCGGCCACCCTGAGGGACGCCGCGCCCTGGATCGAGGCGCCGGGGACGGCAGAGGGCTTCGAGGACGCGATCCGCCACGCCGCCGAGCGCGAGGGCGCGCGGGTCACCCAGGACTTCAAGCGCGGCCTTACCGCGCTGGCGTCCATCGGCGCCACCGCCCCCTTCGTCGGCCTCTTCGGCACCGTCGTCGGCATCATGAACAGCTTCTTCGGCATGGCCGCGGCCGGCGCCGGCGGCATCGGCGCGGTGTCGGGGGGCATCGCCGAAGCGCTGGTCAACACCGCGGCGGGCATCCTGGTCGCCCTGCCCGCCGTCTGGGCCTTCAACCACTTCCTGGGGCGGCTGGAGCGCGTGCAGAGCGAGATGGGCAACGCCGGCAGCGAGCTGGTCGACTACTTCGCCCGGCGGTCGTGGAGCGATTCATGGAGACTCGAGGCCACCGCCGTCCGGGCGGTCCGCAGCTGAACAGCGAGATCAACGTCACGCCGCTGGTCGACGTGATGCTCGTGTTGCTGATCATCTTCATCGTCGTCACCCCGCTCATCCACGAGCGCGCGGCCGTCGAGTTGCCGCACGCGAGCCGGGTCGATGATGTCTTCGAGATCGAGGGCCAAACCCTGACCGTGGTGCTGGCCGACGACGGGACGATGCTCCTGGAGACCGAGCCGATCGCCCCGCGGGACCTGGGGCGGGCCCTGCGCCTGCGCCGCGGCGACGACCCGCGGCTCCATCTGCGGCTCGCGGCCGATCGGCGGGTCGGCTACGGGGAGGTCAAGCAGGTCCTCGAGGCGGGTCGCGCCGCGGGGTTTCGGGGCGTGGCCCTGATCGCCCGGGAGGCGGGCGCCGCCGGCGCCGAAGGATCCGGCGCGGACCCGGCGCGTCCGGATCGGGGAGACTGACCGATGCTCACCGGACCGGCGGGGCTCGGCGGGAGCCGGGCGACTATCGATGTCACGCCGTTGATCGACGTGCTCCTCGTGCTGCTGGTCATCTTCATCATGGTGGCGCCGATGCTGACCAAGGCGCTGCAGGTGGAAGTCCCCGGGAGAGCGCCGCAGGGACTGCCGGAGGGCGCCGCGAGCCCCGATGTGGTGGAGATCCTCGCCGACGGGCGCCTGCTCTGGAATCGCCAGGCGATCGACCGCAGCGCCCTTCCCGAACGCCTGCGCGAGTCCTTCGCGCAGCGCGAAGGCGAGAGAGTCGTCTTCCTCGACGCTCAGGCCGCCGTGCCCTACGGGGCGGTGATCGAGGTGATGGACCTCTGTCGCCGGGGGGGCGCGGCGATCATCGGGGCGATACCCGACTCCGCCGCCGCCCGCCCCTAGCGGGATGCGCCGCGGTCGCCGCTAGAACCGGGCGCGCACGGCGAGCACCGCCTGCCGCGGCGACTGGAACACCCAGGCCTTGCCGAAGTCGGCGTTCGCGCACTCCG
>VGIY01000608.1 GCA_016867695.1 Candidatus Eiseniibacteriota bacterium
CCGACCTCCCCCCGCCGTTCCATCGTCTCGCCTCCCTCGACCGTTCGCCGCGTGCCGTCGGGGCCCCCGGATACCTCCGGGGGCCAAGGAAGAAGCGCCGCCCGGGCCAGGGCAAAGCCGCCGGCCGGTCCAGGCGAGACCGCCGCTGCCCGCCCCGCAAGGCCCCTGCCCGCCTCACCCTAGGAAGCCCGGTCCGAGCTGTCAACGCCGCCGGCGGCAGGAAGTTTCGACCGGATGCAGCATTCTGGCGCTCGTTACGGGGCGGTGCGCAAGTAGATCGTAAGCTCTTGTCGGTAAAATGGTTAGGTTGATTTTTCTTGACGATGAGCGCCCTATCTTCTAGTATGCCAGCTATCTAGGCTGGTCGCGGGCCCGCCTGAGGTCCCCCGGGGCATGCCGATTCGGCAGTCCGGGGGGGGCCGGACGGACGGGGGGGCCGGCGGCAGGGAACGAGCCGGTGAGTGGCTGACGAGCGAACGTAGACATCCCTTCAGGGAAGGAGGGACAGGATGGCCCGGATCTCCGTGGTGGTCCCGACCTGCAACAAGAAGGACATGGTCACAGAGGCGATCGACTCGGTCTTCGGTCAGAGCTTCAGGGATTTCGAGCTGATCATCGTCGACGACGGATCGACGGACGGCACGCCGGTGCAGATCTTCAGCACCTTCGGCGCGCAGCCCCAGGCCATCGAAGAGCTGTCGCGCATGCACCCGACGGCGGTCCGCCCATTCTCCCACCCCTTCCTCCACGACGGCATCCCGGTCTGGTACCACTACTACCCGAATCGGGGGCTGGCGGCGGCGCGCAATCGCGGCATCCGCTGTTCGCGCGGCGCCTATGTCGCCTTCCTCGAGGCCGAGGACCTGTGGGACGGCGGGCATCTCCTCTCCCACATGCGCTTCCACGAGGGCTGCCACGAGGCCGCCGTCTCCCACAGCGCCGTCGACCACGTCAAGGAGCGGGGGCGGCCGCGCAAGGCGCGCAAGGATGCCCCCCTGTCCGGCTGGATCTTCGACCGCGCCCTGGAGGCGAGCCCGGTGAGGATCTCGGCGGCGATGGCCCACAAGCTCTGCTTCCAGGAGTGCGGCGTCTTCGACGAGAACCTGCCCGCCTGCGAGGACTACGATCTCTGGCTACGCATGTCGGCGCACTTCCCCTTCTATCACGTGGAGGGACCCCTGGTGCGCCAGCGCTCGGCGCGCCCGCAGGGCGCGCGCACCTGGTCGTGGGACCGCTACCGCGTCTACGCCCTGGAGAAGGCCTTCCAGGGGGGGCGTCTCAATCCCGAGCAGCGCCTGATGGTCGCCAGCGAGATCGTCCGCAAGTGCGAGCACCTCGTCGAGGGGTTCACCCACCTGAAGACCGAGGAGCGGGCGAGCTTCTACGAGCGCAAGCGCAAGCGCTTCGTGCTGGAAGTGCGCAAGCTGCGCGCCTCGCAGAGCGGGACGCCGCTCGTCGGCCAGGGGGCCGAGCCGGTGGCCGAGGAGTGCATCGTCCCGGCGAG
>VGIY01000609.1 GCA_016867695.1 Candidatus Eiseniibacteriota bacterium
GAGGATATCGGCCTCCCGGCCCTCGCCGCGGGCGAGCCGCCCGAGCGCGCCGGCGCAGGCGAGGAGCCCCTCGCGGCAGGGCGTGCACTTGCCGCACGACTGGCCGAGGAGGAACTCGGCCGCGTCGCGGGCCGCCCCGACCATGCAGGCGCCCTCGGCAAAGACGATCGCCCGGTCGGGACCGGTCATGGATCCGCTCGTCGCCAGCGCGGCGAAGTCGACCGGGCGATCGAGATCGGCGGCCGTGAGAAACCTCCCCGACGGGCCGCCCGCCTGCATGGCCTTGAAGGCCCCGCCGGCGATCACGCCGCCGCCCAGGCCATCGACCACCTCGCGCAGCGTCGCCCCCTCGGGGACCCGGGCCACGCCCGGCCGGGCGACCTGGCCGCAGAGGAAGACGCTCCCGCCGGGCTTCCCGGAACCCGGCGCCTCGCCCGAGGGGTCCTTCGCCCCCTTGGCCGATCCCGCCGGCGTGCGCTTGCCGGTGCAGATGGCGAGCAGCGCGCGGGCCCTCGCGGCGTAGGCCTCCTGCTCGGCCGCCACCTGCGCGCGCTCTTCGGAGGTGAGCACGCGGGCCTTCATCGGCGCCTGGTCCGGCGCGGCGGCTGCCCGCGACGACTGCGCCGCGGCGCCCCCGGCGCCCCCGGCGCCCGCCGCCGCCGCGGCAGGGGGGGCGCCCGCCGCAGCGCCCGTCGCCGCCGAGGGAGCGACCGCGCCCGCAGCGTTGGCCAGAAGCGCGGCCACGTCGCCGGGGGCGACCCCGCCGTAGGGCTGGTCGCCCACCAGGACGACTGGAGCGGCGCCGCAAGGGCCCAGACACGGCCCCGCGACCGCGCCGCCCGAGCCGGTACAGGAGCCGGCGCGCAGGCTGTAGCGCCCGTCGCCGGTCGTCTCCCCCGCCTTCACGCCGAGCGCCTGCTCGAAGGCGGCCAGGAGCTCGGCGGCGCCGTTCAGCCGGCAGGCCGTCCCGGTGCAGACGCGGATGGGGATCTCGCCGCGCGGCTCCAGGTCGAAGCCCTCCATGAAGGTCACCAGGTGATACAGGTAGGCGGTGGGCGTGCTGGTGGCGAGCGTGATCTCGTCCAGCGCCGTGCGCGGGACGCAGCCGAAGCGCGCCTGCACGTCGCGCAGCATGTCGATCGCGTGCTCCGGGTCGCCGCGCCACTTCTCGGCGATGATCTCGCGCAGCGCGGCGCGGCCGGCGGCGTCCTTGACCTCGATCAGGCGCTTCGGCGCGACCTCCTTCGCCGCCGGGCTCTCGGTCACGCTCCAGGCGGGGTTGATCCCCCGGTTCTTGACCACCAGCGCCTTCAGCCGCTTGTGGCGGAAGACCGTGCCGATCCCGCCCCGGCCCGCCTGCTTGATGCGCGCGGTGCGCTTGCGCCAGTCGTAGAAGGAGAAGTTGAGCACGCCCATGCGGGCGTGGCTCGCGGCGCGGCCGGAGCAGACGACGGAGACGTTCTTGCGGTCCAGCTCGTCGTCCGCGTACATCTCGGTCAGCTCC
>VGIY01000610.1 GCA_016867695.1 Candidatus Eiseniibacteriota bacterium
GTCTACTCGCGTGCTCTGGCGGTCGCCGCGCCGGGATGCAAGACCCTCGTCTGGGACGGGACCGATCGCCACTCGCGACCCGTGCGTCCGGGCCTCTACTACGTGCGCCTCAGCTCCGGCGGCGACTCTCGCGCGCAGTCGCTGGCGATGCTGCGCTGAGGCGGCTCCCCTCACGGGCAGCCGACCTCCTCCGCGCCGATCTTCCCGCACTCGGGGTTGTTCTCGGCGGCGCATGGGATGCGCCGCCGACGGAGAGGTCCCCCTGTTCCTTGTCGCAGAAGAGCGGGTCGAGCGAGATGTTCCCGGCCCCCGCGTCCTGCCCGAGCAGGCACCCGACCCAATCGCCCCCGGCGTTGCCGAAGACGTCGCAGCAGGCGAGCACGGCCGTCGATCCGCCCGGGCAGTGGAAGGCGGCGCCGACTTCTGAGAAGGCGAAGATGCTGTTGTCGACCGTGGCCGCGCACTGGTTGTTCAGGTTGACCGCGCCGCCGTCCGGGGCGCGATTGAGGCTGAAGGTGCTGTTGCGCAGCCCCAGCGTGACGCGATCGTAGGCGTAGATCGCCCCCCCGTCGTCGTCGGCCGAGTTGCGGTCGAACTGGCACCATGAAGCGGTCAGCTGGGTGACATCGCGCACGACGATCGCCCCCCCGTCGTCGCCCGCCTCGTTCAGGCGGAAGATCGTGCTGTGCAGGCTGTGCTGCGTGCCGCCGGCGAGGAAGAGCGCGCCGCCGTCAGTCCCGACCTGGTTGCCTTCGAAGAGGCATGCGAGCGTCTCGAGACCGTAGCCCCCCGAGCTGTAGACGGCGCCGCCGTGAGTGTCCGCGTAGTTCGCCGTGCACTGGCAGCTCTCCATGGTCAGGCGCCCTCCGAACACGGCGGCCACGCCGCCGTAGTGGGCTGTCCTGGACCCCGCCCCCCCGGCGCTGTTCGCCCGGAAGCGGCTCCCGACCAGCGTCGCGTCGGCGTCCTGCAGGTGCAACCCCCCGCCGTGGAGCCATGCCTCGTTGTACACGAAGTCGGAGTCGGCCGCCCGGATCGAGGCCCCCCCGCTTCCCGAGATCGCTCCTCCCTCCTGGGCGAAGTTCAGCCGGATGTCGCACGCCGCAAGATGGACGCTGCCGGGGGCCGCCGAAGCCAGCGCACCGCCGCGCGCGGTGGCAAAGTTCTCGATGAACGTGCATTCGGCGAACTCGATGCTGTCCCAGCGGCCGTCGAGCTTCAGGTACGCGCCGCCGCCGTCAACGCTGGCCCGATTGCCCTGGAGGGTGCACTCCACGAAGCTCGGAACGGCGTCCCCTTCGGCCGCTTCCACATAGGCCCCGCCACCCAGGCCGTCCGGCGCCGTCCCTTCGGCCCGGTTCCCGACGAGACGGCAAAGCTCGAACCGCGGTTCGGCACCCTGGCAGTAGACGCCGCCCCCGCGGCCGGCCCGCCCGGAGACGATCTCGCACTGGGTCAGGCTTCCGCCCGCCCCTTCGATGAACGCGAGACCGCCGCCCATC